>NZ_JBLVXX010000049.1:0-37155 GCF_048283985.1 Enterobacter cloacae complex sp. 6730903
TCGATGTGTTTGCGGGAAAAAAATCGGCCCAGATCCGCGAAATTTTAATCAGCGAGTCAGCTTGGGAAGAAATGACCTGCTTATTCGCACCTTCCCTAGCGCATTTTCATAATCCAAATAGGATTTGAGACGCCTACCCCTAGCCATGATCGTACCCTAAAAACGACATTGATACGTACCTATATGTGCATTTTATAGTCTCCAACCCTATAACCACACATTCAGTAAGTATACAACATTAGCGTCGTTTTTTGAGAATGGTTACAACTTTAGTGCTTTGTGTACAACTTTATTGTCCTCGGACATCAGCGAGTGCCTGCGCGCATGCCCAGGCACTGGCCCACGCCCACTGGAAGTTATACCCGCCGAGCCAGCCGGTCACGTCCATCACTTCACCAATGAAATAAAGACCCGGCACGTTGCGGGCTTCCATCGTGCGGGATGAGAGTTCGTTTGTATCCACGCCGCCCAGCGTCACTTCCGCCGTGCGGTAGCCTTCGGTGCCGTTTGGCTGTACGCGCCAGTTCGTCAGCGTCTCCACCAGCGTTTCCTGCTCGCGGCTGTTGAGCTGCTTGAGCGCGACATCCGGAATTTGCCCTAACACCTGCAAGCACTCCACGAGACGCTTCGGCAGCTGCATCGCCAGGGTATTTTTCAGGCTTTGATTCGGGTGCGCAGCGCGTTGCTCGTTAAGGAAGGCGTCCAGATCGCAGTCCGGCACCAGGTTTACGGAGACAAACTCCCCCGGCTGCCAGTAGCTGGAGATCTGCAATACCGCCGGGCCCGAGAGTCCGCGATGGGTAAAGAGCAGATTTTCGCGGAACACCGTGCCGTCTTCGGCCGTAATGACCGACGGCACAGACACGCCGGAGAGCGTCTGAAGCTGTTCCAGCAGGGGCTTATGCAGCGTGAACGGTACCAGCCCGGCGCGGGTGGGCAGTACCTTCAGGCCAAACTGCTCGGCGATTTTATAGCCGAACGGTGAGGCGCCCAGCCCCGGCATCGAGAGGCCGCCGCTGGCGATCACCAGGTTATCGGCGCTGACGGTTTCACCGTTGAGTTGCAGCGTGTAGCCCTCCTCGTCACGGGCGACGTCCAGCACTTCGGTGCGCAGGCGCATAACTACGCCGCCTTTTTCGCACTCGGCCACCAGCATATCGACAATTTGCTGCGCGGAGTCGTCGCAGAACAGCTGCCCCAGTGTCTTCTCATGCCACGCGATACCGTGTTTACCCACCAGCTCGATAAAATCCCACTGGGTGTAGCGCGCCAGCGCAGATTTGCAAAAATGACGGTTCTGGCTCAAATAGGCCGCAGGCTCGACATAAAGATTAGTAAAGTTACAGCGCCCGCCGCCAGACATCAGGATCTTGCGGCCAGGCTTTTTTCCGTTATCCAGCAGCAGCACGCGACGACCCGCTTGTCCGGCCATCGCCGCACAAAACATACCCGCCGCACCGGCGCCAATTACTACGGCATCAAACCTTTCCACGTCAAAACCCTCTTCGTTAACTGCCGCGGATTGTAAAGTTTCCTCAGTGGTCGCACCAGCGTAAAAAGATATTACAAAGCCATTTCATTGATATTTAAAGATTATCCTTTCGGGCACATTTCTCAAATCAGGTGGTATGTCAAAAAAAGTCTATATTTCACTTTGCCCGTTGCGCATTTGTCCTGGATAATGCGCCGCGTTCATGTCCTCAAAATGGCGTAACGTCCTATGCTACATTTGTTTGCCGGCCTGGATTTACATACCGGGCTTTTATTATTGCTTGCTCTGGTTTTTGTGCTGTTTTACGAAGCGATCAACGGCTTCCACGACACTGCAAACGCAGTAGCAACGGTTATCTACACTCGCGCAATGCGATCGCAGCTTGCGGTCGTTATGGCGGCGGTATTTAACTTTTTTGGTGTCCTCCTGGGCGGACTGAGCGTTGCGTATGCCATTGTGCATATGCTGCCAACGGATCTGCTGCTTAACGTGAGTTCCGGTCATGGCCTGGCCATGGTGTTCTCAATGCTGCTTGCTGCGATTATCTGGAACCTCGGTACCTGGTATTTCGGCCTGCCGGCATCCAGCTCTCACACCCTCATCGGCGCGATTATCGGTATCGGGTTAACCAATGCCCTGATGACCGGGACCTCCGTCGTTGATGCGCTGAATATCCCGAAAGTTCTCGGCATTTTCGGCTCTCTGATCATCTCCCCGATCGTCGGTCTGGTGGTGGCGGGTGGCTTGATTTTCATCCTGCGTCGCTACTGGAGCAACACGAAAAAACGTGCGCGTATCCACCTGACGCCAGCAGAGCGTGAGAAGAAAGACGGCAAGAAAAAGCCGCCGTTCTGGACGCGTATCGCGCTGATCATTTCCGCTATTGGCGTCGCCTTCTCTCATGGCGCGAACGATGGTCAGAAAGGTATCGGCCTGGTGATGCTGGTTCTGATTGGCGTCGCACCGGCGGGCTTCGTGGTTAACATGAACGCCTCCGGTTACGAAATCACCCGTACCCGAGATGCGGTAAACAACGTTGAGACTTACTTCCAGCAGCATCCTGATTTGCTGAAGAAAGCGACCGGCGTGGACCAGCTGATTCCGTCGCCGGAGTCAGGCGCAACGACGGCACCGGGCGAGTTCCATTGCCATCCGGCAAACGCGATTAACGCGCTGGAACGTGCGAAAGGCATGCTGGCCGATATCGAAAGCTATGACAAACTGGCTGTTGAACAGCGTGGTCAGCTGCGTCGCATCATGCTCTGTATCTCCGACGTGACCGATAAAGTCGCGAAGCTCCCAGAGGTTAATGCTGACGACCAACGTCTGTTGAAGAAACTGAAAGGCGATATGCTCAACACCATTGAGTACGCGCCAATCTGGATCATCATGGCGGTCGCGCTGGCGCTGGGTATCGGTACGATGATTGGCTGGCGTCGTGTGGCGACCACCATCGGCGAGAAGATCGGTAAGAAAGGCATGACCTATGCGCAGGGTATGTCCGCGCAGATGACGGCAGCGGTATCTATCGGTCTGGCGAGCTACACCGGTATGCCAGTCTCCACCACCCACGTACTCTCTTCGTCCGTGGCAGGTACCATGATTGTTGACGGCGGCGGTTTGCAGCGTAAAACCGTAACCAACATCCTGATGGCCTGGGTGTTCACCCTCCCGGCGTCCATCCTGCTGTCTGGCGGTCTGTACTGGATTTCGCTGAAGCTGATTTAATCGGCTGAAGGCGACAAAAAAGCGGGTCAGGAAACTGGCCCGCTTTTTTTATGCTCAGTGCCAAATCATCAGCGCAATCATACTCACCACAACCAGGCCACACAGGGCGCTGGTCAAAATGAACTGACGACGCAGGCGCTCGCAGCGACGGATAAACTCTTCATCGTGGTGATCGCGGTAGCGTTGGTAGTAGATATACCCCACCAGACGCATCTGCTTGCTGGGCTGTCCGTGCGAGGTGAAGAACCCTCCACCGTCCACATACTGATAAAGCAACGGATCGCAACCACGAAGTACCACTAACAGCGCACGTAACGATGAGAAGTAGCGCGCCATATTCACTATGCAAACTACGCATAACGCCCAAAACAATGCGACGGTGCTAATCATACATCCTCCCCGGCGTCCGCCCACGAAGCAAGGCTCCTGAGCTACCGCACCCCAATGCCCTGACAGACAGTTCAGTGAAAGAATGACCAAAAGTCGATCCGGTTCGCGTTTTAATATCCGAACGGCTCATTAAATAGTGTAGGAGATCCGTTAATTTTTTTGCCACAAGGTTAATCGTTATCAACACCAAAGCTTGAAAAATATGTTTAACTGGGCCGTAATGAAAGCATCAGACGACGGCTTTCCCATTTAGTCATCGATAACTTAAGGAAGGAGTAACACTATGGCTTACAAACACATTCTCATCGCGGTAGACCTCTCCCCGGAGAGTAAAGTGCTGGTTGATAAAGCAGTATCCATGGCACGTCCCTACAACGCGAAAGTTTCGCTGATTCACGTTGATGTGAATTACTCCGACCTCTACACCGGTCTGATCGACGTCAATCTGGGCGATATGCAGAAACGCATCTCCGAAGAGACTCACCACGCGCTGAGCGAGCTTTCTACCAACGCGGGCTATCCAATCACTGAAACCTTAAGCGGTAGCGGCGATCTGGGCCAGGTGCTGGTTGATGCGATTAAGAAATACGATATGGACCTGGTGGTATGCGGTCATCACCAGGACTTCTGGAGCAAGCTGATGTCTTCCGCGCGCCAGCTGATTAATACCGTACACGTGGATATGCTGATTGTTCCACTGCGTGACGAAGAAGACGAGTAAGTGCAAAAAAGCCCGGTGGCGCTAACGCTTACCGGGCCTACAAGCGGCACTGAATGTAGGCCGGGTAAGGCGAAGCCGCCACCCGGCTTTTTTATTCTGGCGTTCCCGAATAAATATCAAATCGGTGTCCTTTGGTGGTCACCGCGTTAGTGGTCGCAACGTCCGCCAGCGGCGGCGCATAGTCCGGCCGCTTCACCACCACCCGCTTCGTCGCCAGCTGACGAGCCGGCTCCAGCAAGCCATCGGCATCTAAATCTGACCCCACCAGCGACTGAAACACCCGCATCTCTTTCTTCACCAGCGCGCTTTTCTGCTTATGCGGGAACATGGGGTCGAGATAGACCACCTGCGGGCGCGGGGTGATATCGGTCAGCGCCGTCAGGCTGGAGGCATGAATAAGTTGCAAACGTTCCTGTAACCACGGGCCGATTTCCAGGTCCGCGTAGCCCCGCGTCAGCCCGTCGTCGAGCAGCGCGGCGACAACCGGATTACGCTCCAGCATCCGCACCCGACAGCCGACAGACGCCAGCACAAAGGCATCGCGCCCCAGCCCCGCCGTGGCATCCACCACGTCCGGCAGATAGCTGCCTTTAATGCCGACCGCTTTGGCCACCGCTTCGCCGCGACCGCCGCCAAACTTACGTCGGTGCGCCATCGCGCCGCCGACAAAATCGACAAAAATCCCGCCAAGCTTCGGCTCATCGCGCTTGCGCAGCTCCAGATGTTCCGGCGTCATCACCAGCGCCATCAGGTTGTCTTCATCATGTTCCAGCCCCCAGCGGGTCGCCAGAACAGATAAGGCGCCGTCCCCGGCGCCTGTTTCATCTACTAAGCAGATCTTCACGTAGCAATCAGCCTTTGATTCCGTAATGCTCCAGCATCGCATCCAGTTGCGGCTCGCGGCCACGGAAGCGTTTGAACAGCTCCATAGGCTCTTCTGAACCGCCGCGCGTCAGGATGTTATCCAGGAACGACTGACCGGTTTCGCGGTTGAAAATCCCCTCTTCTTCGAAGCGCGAGAAGGCATCTGCCGCCAGCACGTCGGCCCACAGGTAGCTGTAGTAGCCTGCGGCGTACCCGCCTGCGAAGATATGGCTGAACGCGTGCGGGAAGCGTCCCCAGGTCGGGCCTGGAATAACGGCGACCTGCTTTTTAATCTCGGCCAGCGTTTCGAGGATTTTCGCCCCCTGCTCCGGGCTGAACTCGGCGTGCAGGCGGAAATCGAACAGGCCGAACTCCAGCTGACGCAGGATAAACATCGCCGCCTGGTAGTTTTTTGCCGCCAGCATTTTGTCCAGCAGTTCCTTCGGCAGCGGTTCGCCCGTTTCGTAATGGCCGGAGATAAACGCCAGCGCGTCCGGCTCCCAGCACCAGTTTTCCATAAACTGGCTTGGCAGCTCGACCGCATCCCATGGCACACCGCTGATACCGGCGACGCCAGCGGTTTCGATGCGGGTCAGCATGTGGTGCAGGCCGTGACCGAACTCGTGGAACAGGGTGATCACTTCATCGTGGGTAAACAGCGCAGGTTTGCCGTTCACCGGACGGTTGAAGTTACAGGTCAGGTAGGCGACCGGTTTTTGCAGGGAACCATCCGCTTTACGCATCTGGCCCACACAGTCATCCATCCACGCCCCGCCACGTTTGTTTTCACGCGCGTAAAGATCCAGATAGAAGCTGCCGCGCAGCTCGTTTTTCTCGTCATACAGCTCAAAGAAGCGCACGTCCGGATGCCAGACGTCGATATCGGTACGCTCTTTCGCGGTAATGCCGTAGATGCGTTTCACCACCTCGAACAGGCCGTTAACGGCTTTGTTTTCCGGGAAGTACGGACGCAGCTGTTCGTCGCTGATGCTGTAGAGGTGCTGTTTCTGTTTTTCGCTGTAGTATGCGATATCCCACGGCTGAAGCTCGTCCACGCCGAACTCCGCTTTCGCAAAGGCGCGCAGCTGAGCCAGTTCTTTTTCACCCTGAGGACGGGCGCGTTTCGCCAGATCGGTCAGGAAGTCGAGCACCTGCTGTGGGTTCTCGGCCATTTTGGTGGCAAGGGATTTATCGGCATAGCTGTCGAAGCCCAGCAGCTGTGCCAGCTCGTGGCGCAGGGCGAGGATTTCCGCCATCACCGGGCTGTTATCCCATTTGCCCGCATTCGGCCCCTGATCGGAGGCGCGGGTGCTGTAGGCGCGGTACATCTCTTCGCGCAGGGCCTGGTTGTCGCAGTAGGTCATCACCGGCAGATAGCTTGGGATATCCAGCGTTAACAGGAAGCCTTCCTGCTCTTTCGCTTCGGCCTGGGCTTTTGCCGCTGCCAGCGCGCTTTCCGGCATACCCGCCAGTTCAGATTCGTCGGTAATCAGCTTCGTCCAGCCCATGGTGGCGTCGAGGACGTTGTTGCTGTACTGGTTGCCCAGCTCGGACAGGCGCGCGGCGATTTCGCCGTAGCGAACCTGTTTTTCTTTTGGCAGGCCAATCCCGGACAGTTCGAAATCACGCAGGGCGTTATCGACAGATTTTTTCTGCGCGGTGTTCAGTTCGGCATAGTGGTCGCCGTCGCGCAGGTCGCGGTAAGCTTTGTAAAGCCCTTCGTGCTGACCCACCCAGGTGCTGTACTCAGAGAGCAGCGGCAGGGTTTGTTCGTAGGCTTCGCGCAGCTCCGGGCTGTTTTTCACCGAGTTCAGGTGGCTTACCGGGGAGAAGATACGCCCCAGCACGTCGTCCACTTCGGCCAGCGGCTGACACAGATTCTCCCAGGTGTACGGCGCGCCCTGCGCAACCACGCTTTCTACCGCCGCGCGGCAGTTTTCCAGCGACTGGGTAACGGCCGGAACCACATGCTCAGGGAGGATTTTAGAAAACGGTGGCAACGAAAAAGGCGTCAGTAATGGATTGGTCATAAACGCTGTCCTGTTGAAAGAGATGAATGAAGCGCGCATCCGGCGCTGTGCATATTGTTCAGTAATGGGGTTAAGTGTAGAGGATTTCAATAGCCGCGCTTACCGGGCCTGCGGGTAATCTGTGCCGTTCTGCTGTAAACTGTGGCAAATCGTCAATTCAGCGGAATATCATTACCCATGCTCAGTTATCGCCACAGCTTCCACGCAGGCAACCACGCCGACGTCCTCAAACACACCGTTCAGAGCCTGATCATCGAATCGCTTAAAGAAAAGGATAAACCATTCCTTTATCTGGACACCCACGCGGGCGCGGGCCGTTATCAGCTGAGCGGCGAGCATGCCGAGCGTACCGGTGAATATCTGGAAGGGATTGCGCGTATCTGGCAGCAGGACGATCTGCCTGCCGAGCTGGAGCCGTACATTGGCGTGGTGAACCACTTCAACCGCAACGGCCAGCTGCGTTACTACCCGGGTTCACCGCTGATTGCCCGCCAGCTGCTGCGCGAGCAGGACAGCCTCCAGCTGACAGAGCTGCACCCGAGCGACTTCCCGCTGCTGCGTTCTGAGTTTCAGAAAGATAACCGCGCCCGCGTGGACAAAGCCGATGGCTACCAGCAACTGAAAGCCAAACTGCCGCCGGTTTCCCGTCGCGGCCTGGTGCTGATCGACCCGCCGTACGAAATCAAAACCGACTATCAGGCGGTGGTGACCGGCATTAACGAAGGTTACAAACGCTTTGCCACCGGCACCTATGCCCTGTGGTATCCGGTAGTGCTGCGCGCGCAAATTAAACGCATGATCAAAGACCTCGAAGCGACCGGCATTCGTAAAATCCTGCAAATTGAGCTGGCGGTGCGCCCTGACAGCGACCAGCGCGGCATGACCGCGTCCGGCATGATCGTCATTAACCCGCCGTGGAAGCTCGAAGCACAGATGAACAACGTGCTGCCGTGGCTGCACAAAACGCTGGTGCCAGCCGGTACGGGTCACGCCACCGTGAGCTGGATCGTGCCGGAGTAATCGCAGCCATCGGTGGAAACTATTGATTTCAGGTATACAATCGCGGCAATTCACGATTAAGGACAACGCTATGACTAAGCATTATGACTACATCGCAATCGGCGGCGGCAGCGGCGGCATCGCCTCCATCAACCGTGCAGCCATGTACGGCCAGAAGTGTGCGCTGATTGAAGCCAAAGAACTCGGCGGCACCTGCGTGAACGTGGGTTGTGTACCGAAGAAAGTGATGTGGCATGCCGCGCAAATCCGTGAAGCTATCCATATGTATGGCCCGGACTACGGCTTTGACACCACCATCAACCACTTCGACTGGGATAAACTGATCGCCAGCCGTACCGCCTACATCGACCGTATTCACACCTCGTACGATAACGTGCTGGGCAAGAATAACGTCGACGTGATCCGCGGCTTCGCCCGTTTCGTGGATGCGAAAACGATCGAAGTGAACGGCGAGACGATCACCGCCGATCACATCCTGATCGCCACCGGCGGCCGTCCGAGCCACCCGAACATTCCGGGCGCGGAATACGGTATCGACTCCGACGGGTTCTTCGAGCTGCCTGCTCTGCCAGAACGCGTTGCCATTGTGGGCGCAGGTTACATCGCGGTTGAGCTGGCTGGCGTGATTAACGGCCTGGGGGCGGAAGCGCACCTGTTCGTGCGCAAACACGCGCCGCTGCGCAGCTTTGATCCGCTGATCGTCGACACGCTGGTCGAGGTGATGAACGCCGAAGGCCCAACCCTGCACACCAACGCCGTGCCAAAAGCGGTGGTGAAAAATGCGGACGGTAGCCTGACCCTGGAGCTGGAAGATGGCCGCAGCCAGACCGTTGACTGCCTGATCTGGGCGATTGGTCGTGAACCGGCCACCGACAACTTCAACCTGGCCGCAACCGGGGTGAAAACCAATGAAAAAGGCTACATTGTCGTTGATAAGTTCCAGAACACCAGCGTACCGGGCATTTATGCCGTCGGTGATAACACCGGCGCCGTAGAGCTGACGCCGGTTGCCGTGGCGGCGGGGCGTCGTCTTTCCGAGCGTCTGTTTAACAACAAGCCGGACGAACATCTGGACTACAGCAACATCCCGACCGTGGTCTTCAGCCACCCGCCAATCGGTACCGTCGGCTTAACCGAGCCGCAGGCGCGTGAGCAGTACGGCGATGACCAGGTGAAAGTGTATAAATCGGCGTTTACCGCGATGTATACCGCGGTCACCTCGCACCGTCAGCCGTGCCGCATGAAGCTGGTCTGCGTGGGCCCGGAAGAGAAGATCGTCGGCATCCACGGCATTGGCTTCGGCATGGACGAGATCCTGCAAGGCTTCGCGGTGGCGCTGAAGATGGGCGCAACGAAGAAAGACTTCGATAACACCGTGGCGATCCACCCGACGGCGGCGGAAGAGTTTGTGACCATGCGCTGATCCGTCTGATCCGCAACAAAACCGGCCAGCTGGCCGGTTTTTTTATGCCCTGGGCAGGTAAACCCAACGGCTGTACAAACGGTAACAAAATAACCCGCTACCCGCGGTGGAATTAACTAATCTTAGAAAGCGCTACGCGTTCGCCTGTTACTACGGAAAAAGATTAGAGATATGAAAATGCACGTAAAGATCACCGCAAAACTGATGGCCAAAATGCACCTTGTTCTCGCGCTGGTATGGGCGATACTGACGATTGCTACCCTGCTGTGGTGGAAAAACAGCATTCTGTGGGTGTCGTTAATGAGCATTTACGCCATCGTGATTTCCCATCTGGCTGCGTACAGCGCCGCCCATGCGGAAAAAGCGGCCAGCAAGGCGATGGATAAAAGCGAAGGCGCCAGCCAGAAAGCCAATCAAACCGCCAACAGCCTTCAGGGCGATGCACGTCAGGCACACTAATCCGTGCGTATATGCAGAATACCGAATGCTCTGAATTTTATTCCTGCTCTGTTTCCAAAGATTCTGATTTAATAATTTCATAATCAAAGGGATATCTGATTTTCAGCGTGTTTAAATCCAATTTGAAAGCGTGATCTACCGCACACTTCGCACCGCATTAACCGAAGCGAATGTCTACGCTTAAAAGATAGCCGGGAAAAACCCGTATTTGTTACGACAAAAACCGGAGGTCCTGAACACCATGTTCAACCAGAAACTACAGACTGCCGAGGATATCGAGTTCGAGATTGCAGAAGAGCTGCGCTACGAAACCGATCCCTGTGAGTTAAAACTGGATGAGATGATCGAGGCAGAGCCGGAACCGGAAATGATTGAAGGGCTGCCGGCGTCCGATGCCCTTACGCCCGCAGACCGCTACCTTGAACTGTTTGAACACGTCCAGTCGTCGCGGCTGTTTGCGGACAGCAAAACCTTTCCCGACTGTGCGCCGAAGATGGATCCGCTGGATATTTTGATCCGCTATCGCAAGGTGCGCCGCCACCGTGATTTTGACCTGGCGCGCTTTGTGGAGAATCACTTCTGGCTGCCGGAGGACTACAGCAAAGAGTACGTCTCTGACCCCGGCCTCTCTCTGAAAGAACATATTGATAATCTGTGGCCGGTGCTGACGCGCGAGCCGCAGGATCACATCCCGTGGTCGTCGCTGCTGGCGCTGCCGCAGGCCTATATTGTGCCCGGCGGGCGATTCAGCGAGACCTACTACTGGGACTCTTACTTCTCCATGCTGGGGCTGGCTGAAAGCGGTCGTAACGATCTGCTGAAATGTATGGCCGATAACTTCGCCTGGCTGATTGAGCGCTATGGCCATATTCCGAACGGCAACCGCACCTACTACCTCAGCCGCTCCCAGCCGCCCGTTTTTGCCCTGATGGTGGAGCTGTTTGAAGAGGACGGCGTGCGCGGGGCGAAGCGCTATCTTGAGCACCTCAAGATGGAGTATGCCTTCTGGATGGACGGGGCGGAATCGCTGCTGCTCAATCAGGCCTATCGCAGTGCGGTACGCATGCCGGATGGCTCATTGCTCAACCGCTACTGGGACGATCGCGACACACCGCGAGATGAATCGTGGATTGAGGACGTGGAAACCGCCCGTCATTCTGGTCGTCCACCGAACGAGGTATATCGCGACCTGCGCGCCGGGGCAGCCTCAGGGTGGGACTACTCATCCCGCTGGCTGCGCGATCCTGCGCGGCTGGCCAGCATCCGCACGACACAATTTATCCCCATCGATTTGAACGCATTCCTGTTCAAACTGGAGAGCGCTATCGCCAATATCTCAGCATCGAAAGGGGATAAAGAGACGGCTGAGCTGTTCCGCCAGAAAGCCAGCGATCGGCGCGCAGCGGTAAACCGCTATCTGTGGGACGAAGAGAACGGCTGTTATCGTGATTACGACTGGCGGCGTGAAGCCCTGGCGCTGTTCTCTGCGGCCAGCATTGTGCCGCTGTATGTGGGCATGGCTACGCATGAGCAGGCTGAACGGTTGTCCGATGCCGTTAAAGCCCGTCTGCTCACGCCGGGCGGTATTCTCGCCACCGAATATGAAACCGGGGAGCAGTGGGATAAGCCGAACGGCTGGGCGCCGCTCCAGTGGATGGCGATCCAGGGGTTCAAGCAGTACGGCAACGACTCGCTGGGAGATGAGATCGCCTGGAGCTGGCTGCACACGGTGAACCATTACTACAAAACCCATCATAAGCTGATTGAGAAGTACCACATCGCCAGCAGCACGCCACGCGAAGGTGGCGGGGGGGAGTATCCGTTGCAGGATGGCTTCGGCTGGACGAATGGCGTGGTGCGGCGGTTGATTGGCCTGTATGGGGAGCCCTGAGCCTTGCCCCTCATCCTGACCCTCTCCCCTGAGGGGTGAGGGGGAAAAATAATCAGCGGATCACCTCATAAATGGCAGTCTGGATGGACTGCCATTTTTTTGTGCTGGCATCGGGCTGCGTCTTCGCGCGGCGCGTTGCCATATCGGCGTCGTGCTGCTGACGTTTCACTACCGCCGGGACGGTACAGAATGCTTGCAGGTACTGCTTACGCATCGACGTCAGCGATTCGCCGTTCGCCATCGCATGGCTAAGCGTATTAATAAAGCGTCGGCAGGGCTTTTGCTCTGTCATTTGCAGGCGGTAGCGCAACAACACTTCCAGCACGTCGACGTAGCCTGCCGACAACGCCTCCTCCGTCCATGACATTTTCCAGTCCATCCCGCCCTGCAAAAACAGGAGCGCCACGCGGGTGTCATTGCGATTGATGGCCGAGCGGAAATTATTCTCATCCCAGGTGACACCCATGCGCGTCAGCGTTTCTCGCGAGGAAGGCGTTTCGCGCATCTCCTGCACCGGCGCGGGAGATGCCGTACTGGCTACAGCTGGCTGCGGTTTACTGCTGGTCACCAGCCAGAATCCCCCCGCGACAATCGCGATAACCATCACGCCAACCGCTCCCCACAGCACGCCGGAAATCAGCTGTTCGCGCTGCTCTGGCGTACGCGCGGCGCGCTGAGTCGGTTTTTCTATACTGTCGCGCACTTCAAAAAGATCGCCGCCTGTGGTGCGGTCTATTTTTTGCGCCTTTTCCCAGAACGCGTGCAGCTCGCTTTCGTCCACCGCCATCAGCGCCGCCGGGTTAACGCGTGTTCGCCCTTCTTCAAACGCGCGCTGAACGGAGCGGGTGATCTGTGTGTAATAGCAGTCGAGCAGCTGGATTTGCGCCCCGCTTAACGGCTGCTGCACGGTGATGCTGTTGCGGATTTGTCGAATATCTTCGAGGAAGGTTTGCAGGGTTTTGCGGGGCTCTACCAGCAGCGTCAGCATGTCCGGGGCGTTAAACAGCGGCGCGTAGTAGCGGCTAAATTCTTTTTTATCCACCAGCAGCTGGGCCAGCTCGCTGAACAACATGCCGCTCAGTACATCATTAATCTCACCGTTTTTCAGCCAGCGACGCACGCGTTCAGCGTTAAACAAGGTCTTAAGATGATTATTCAGCCGCACCGGATCGGGCCACGCCTGCTGTATCAGCCCTTTAATCATCAGCTCAATGGCACGCACCTGTTTCTGCGCCTGAAGCTGGCTCTCCTTCTCTGGCACTCTCCCGGTTTCGTAAGTCAGGAGAGGCTGTTGCAGGCGCAGATATTCAAGGGAGGTGACGAAGCGCATCGCCGCAATCAGCTGGTTTTCGCTGACATCCTGCCCGCTTTCATACTGGGGAACGCGCTGCTGAAGCAAGCGTAATTGCAGCGTAAAGGCCGTCATTTCCGCATCATTCAGGTTCAGTTTTCTGGCTACGGCGCCCCACCCGCCCAGCCCCAGGCGGGCGCTATCCAGTTGCTCCAGAAACCAGCGTGGATCTTTTCCTTCAGAAACATGTACATTCAACAGAAGTAAGATTTCAACAGACGCCTGACGGATCGCCGCCAGACAGTGTTCAAACTGTTCGCGGGTATGATGCGATGAGCTAATCATCATTGTTTTCCTTGAGAGACAATGAGTACCGCTAAAGCGGCATTAAAAGTCGTTTTTCTTTTTATTTATATGAGGTTAAACATACCTGACTTTCTGTTGAAATAAAGTGACAACCTTATAATCATTTGCAATGTCTCCGGAGGATCGTCATGCCCGCCTTAACCACCGCGCGTCTCACCTGCTCGCCGCTGCAAGAGCAAGACTGGCCCTTTTTTCTGTCGCTCCAGCAAAATCCTGAGGTGATGCGTTTTGTCGCCCCTGCGCGTAGCGAGGCGGACATTCGGGAAGCCTTTGAGTCTCGTCTGTTGCCGTGGACGCCGGGCAGCTCGCACTGGCTCTGCCTTGTGGTGCGTGAGACGGCCAGCCAGACGCCGCTGGGCGTAACCGGCTATGTGCACCGGGAAGCAGATTGTGCTGAAGTCGGTTTTCTCTTTGCACCCTCTGCACAGGGGAAAGGTTACGGTTTTGAATCTCTGCGGGCTGTGTGTGATTTCGCGCTGACTCAGGGTAATATCCGTCGGCTCACCGCCACCGTGACGGCGGGAAATATCGCCTCAAGGCGACTGCTGGAAAAAACAGGTTTTCAGCTGGAAGGTGAGTTGCGCGAGAGTTATTTCCTTTCAGGGCAATGGCATAACGACTGGCTATTCGGTTTACTGAAAAAGGAATTCCCGTTCAGTTAAACCTGATCAACAGCCATTTGGCGGATATTTCCCCGGCGGCGTTTCCTCTATAGTCGCGCCATTAAGAGGAAACGCTTATGACGGGTTATGCAATGCAGATATCTTCTGCTGCAATCGCATTAATTAAAAAACAACAGGGTCTTTCCCTGGAGAAATACCGTGACGAAAAGGGAATATGGGTTATTGGTTATGGTCACGTGATTCGCCAGTGGGAAAAATTTAACGGTCTCATCACGCCGACTGAGGCGGAGAATTTGCTTTTTAATGATATTCAATTATGTGAGGTGCTGCTGCGGGAAATGAACAAACGCCCATTAACCCAACAGCAGCATGACGCACTGATATTAACCCTCTTCAGTTTTGGGGAAGAGTCCCCTCTGCCAGAGAAGATCCTTCAGGCCGTCGCCCGGGTGTAGTACATCGCGGCCTGCGTCCGGTTTTTGACATCAAGACGCCGGAAAAGCGTCTCCAGATGGGCTTTTACCGTTGCCGCACTGATGTTGAGATTACGACCAATCTCTTTATTGGACTCTCCGGCCGCCAGTAACTTCAATACCTCACGCTGGCGCTCGCTTAACACTGACAGTTCATCCTGAGAGGAGTGCTGCTTCAGCCACTCGCCGGGAAAACAGACCATCCCTCGCGATACGGAATCCAGCACCGCGGAAAAGCGTTCGGGATTCGCATTGCGGGGAATTATCGCCACCACGTTGCGCTGAAACATTTGCTCAACCCAACGTCGCTCTTTTTTCGTTAACACCAACACCACGCGCGACGCTGGAAAACGATCCATAATCTCTTCCAGTAAAGCCACACCATTATCACGAATTAAATACCCATCTATCATGACGATAGCGGAGGGTGACGCGGATAATTGCGCCCATAATTCATCAGTCTGACGAGCCCCTGTCATATCTATTTTCGGAATTAACTTCTGCAAACTGTACATCGCTCCATGAATAAATAATGACTGCCTGTCAAACATGATTACTCGCATCGTTTTACTCCTCTGAGAATAGCGAAGGGGGATTCTACAGAGGCATTTTTTAAGAAAAAACTCAATGAATGGAGAGGTTACAAATCACCCAGCTCTCTTTATATCTTCCAGCATTTAGACATACCTGTTTTAAGGATTTCCTTAAGAGGGTTCCCTCCCCCTTAAGACTGAACATTACAGGAACATACCGCCTGAAACTTCAATACGTTGCGCATTCATCCAGCCCAGTTTGTCACTGAGCAACGCCGCAATGGCATCACCGATATCATCGGGCAGGCCCACGCGTCCCAGCGCCGTCTGCGAGGCCAGCAGCTGGTTAAGCTCCGCATTATCCCGCACGCGTCCGCCCCCAAAGTCGGTTTCAATCGCACCGGGCGCGATGATATTGACGGAAATCCCGCGCGCGCCAAGCTCTTTTGCCTGATAGCGGGTCAGCACCTCCATCGCACCTTTCATTGCCGCGTAGGTGCCTGAACCGGGCTGAGTAAAACGGGCCAGTCCGCTGGAGACGTTCAGGATCCGCCCTCCGTCTTTTATGAGCGGCAGCAGCTGTTGCGTGAGGAAAAACGGCCCTTTGAAGTGAATGTTCAGCGCATCATCAAATTGCGCTTCCGTCGTCTCGGTATAGGGAGCGTATAAGCCCGTGCCTGCGTTGTTCACTAAATAGTCAAAGGTGTCACATTGCCAGACGTGTTTGAGGGTATCCTTCACCTGCTGAGCAAAGCGCGAAAAGCTTGCCGTATCGCCGACGTTAAGCTGCAATGCTGCCGCTTTTCCGCCTTTTCCCTCGATTTCGCGTACAACGTCCTGCGCCTCCTGCTGGCTGTTATTCCAGGTCAGAATGATGCCTGTCCCTTCCGCGGCCAGCTTCAAAACGGCATTTTTACCCAGGCCGCGGCTACCGCCCGTCACTAAAGCAATACGTTCACTCATAATTCACCTCGTTTCGGCTGTGATGAAGATTGAGAAAGAGCTTATTAGATGGTAGAAAATCAATAAATAGTGCCGTCAGCGCTTCACTGTTTCATTCATAACAACAATGACCCACATCTATGGATAAAATACACGCAATGCAGCTTTTCCTTCGGGTTGCGGAACTGGAGAGTTTTTCCCGCGCGGCGGAGACGTTAAGCCTGCCGAAGGGGAGCGTATCGCGACAGATCCAGGCCCTGGAAAACGCACTTGGCACGCAGCTGCTGCACCGTACTACCCGCCGCGTCAGCCTGACGCAGGACGGCATGGTTTATTACGAGCGCGCTAAAGATCTGCTGATGAATCTGGACGAACTGGACGGCATGTTCCTGCACGACCCTTCAACCATCAGCGGTCGGCTACGTGTGGATATGCCCGTTGCCATTGCGCGAAATGTAGTCATTCCGAAACTGCCTGCATTTTTACAACAATTTCCCGGCATTGAGCTGGAGCTGAGTAGCAGCGATCGTCTGGTCGATGTCATCCGCGAAGGATTTGACTGCGTGGTTCGCGTGGGAAACTTAAAGGACTCCGGGCTTATCGCCCGCCCCCTTGGGAAACTCTCGGTGATCAACTGCGCCAGCCCGGATTATCTGACGCGATTCGGCTACCCTGAGACGCTGGACGATTTGGCTTCGCATGCCCTCATTCACTACTCCGCCACGCTGGGCACCCGTCCGCAGGGTTTTGAGTATTACAACGGCAGCGCGACCCAGTGGGTAAAAACGGGAGGCGTATTGACGGTTAACAGCACGGAAACCTACCAGGCCGCCTGTATCGCCGGGCTTGGCATTATTCAGGTCCCGCGCGTCGGGGTGCGTGATGCCCTGCGCACGAAAAAACTCGTTGAGATCCTGCCGCAATACCGGGCTGAACCGATGCCCGTCTCCCTCATTTATCCCCACCGCCGTAACCTCTCCCGCCGGGTGCATGTGTTTATGGAGTGGCTTACCGAACTCACAAAAGGTTACGTGGACTAGTCGCAAGCTATAATTCAGTAACATCCAGCTCAACGAAAAGGAAAATGCGCGTGACGCCGGAAAATAACCCGCAACGACCGACTCAACATTTAGATTATGAACCCATCAAAAAGATGGATAACGAGCCTGAAGCGCCGAAAGAGCCTGGAACGGCCAGCAAAGCGCTGGGCACCGTGACCGGCATAGCCGAAAAAATTCAGCAGATACCCGCGATTGCTCACCTGATACGCGCCGCTGAGCGCTTTAACGACCGCATGGGAAATCAGTTTGGCGCGGCGATCACGTACTTCTCTTTCCTGTCGATGATCCCCATCCTGATGGTGTCGTTTGCCGCCGCCGGTTTTGTGCTGGCGTCTCACCCGACGCTGTTGCAGGACATCTTCAATAAGATCCTGACCAACGTCAGCGACCAGACGCTCGCCACGACGCTCAAAAGCACCATCAACACCGCCGTGCAGCAGCGTACCACCGTGGGTATCGTCGGGTTGCTGATTGCGCTCTATTCCGGGGTGAACTGGATGGGCAACCTGCGTGAGGCTATTCGCGCCCAGTCGCGTGACGTCTGGGAGCGTAGGCCGCAGGATCAGGAGAAGATATGGGTGAAGTATCTGCGCGACTTTATTTCGCTGATTGGGCTGCTGGTGGCGCTGGTCATTACGCTCTCCATCACCTCGGTCGCCGGTTCCGCGCAGCAGATGATTATCTCCGCGCTGTACCTGGATTACATTGAATGGCTGAAACCGGCCTGGCGCGGCATTGGGCTGGCCATCTCTATCTTTGCTAACTACCTGCTGTTCTTCTGGATCTTCTGGCGTTTGCCCCGCCATCGTCCGCGCAAGAAGGCGCTGATGCGCGGGACGTTGATTGCCGCCATTGGTTTTGAAGTGATCAAGATTGTGATGACCTATACGCTGCCGTCGCTGGTGAAGTCGCCCTCCGGGGCGGCCTTTGGTTCGGTGCTGGGGCTGATGGCGTTCTTCTATTTCTTCGCTCGCCTGACCCTGTTCTGCGCCGCGTGGATCGCCACGGCAGAGTATAAAGATGACCCGCGTATGCCGGGTAAAACCCACCGCTGATGTCCTGTCGGGCTGATATTTCAGCCCGATCCGCCATTTCAGCATATAAATCCAGGCCGTAACTTTTATTTAACGCAAAACCAGTTTTAATGACTGATATCTAAAAAGTGTGAAGCATTTCATAGAAGTGTTTTCGCTGGTCTGAAAATTATCCGCTTTTTGTTGCTTTTATGACCACGCCACGCCTTTGTTACAGATTGAAATGTCGCTTTTGCTATGCCTAATATGGCCCTTCGTTCGTCCAAAAATAAGAAAATAGTATGCAAGCAACAGCCACCACACTTAACGAAGGGGCGGAACACGTTCCGGTCAACTCGCGCAATAAAGTCGTCGTCGCATCGCTGATTGGCACCGCCATTGAGTTCTTCGACTTTTATATCTACGCCACCGCTGCGGTCATTGTCTTTCCGCATATTTTCTTCCCTCAGGGCGACCCGACGGCAGCCACGCTACAGTCTTTAGCCACCTTTGCTATCGCCTTCGTTGCGCGTCCGATTGGTTCAGCGGTCTTTGGGCATTTTGGCGATCGCGTCGGCCGTAAAGTGACGCTGGTTGCCTCGCTGCTGACGATGGGGATCTCCACCGTCGCCATCGGCCTGCTGCCGACCTATGAAACTATTGGCATTCTGGCGCCTGTGCTGCTGGCGCTGGCGCGCTTTGGTCAGGGTCTGGGGCTGGGCGGAGAATGGGGCGGCGCGGCACTGCTGGCGACCGAAAACGCCCCGGCGCGCAAGCGTGCCCTGTATGGCTCTTTCCCGCAGCTAGGCGCACCGATTGGGTTCTTCTTTGCTAACGGCACCTTCCTGCTCCTCTCCTGGCTGCTGACCGATGAACAGTTCATGAACTGGGGCTGGCGTATTCCGTTCGTCTTCTCTGCCGTGCTGGTGCTGATTGGCCTGTACGTGCGCGTGTCGCTGCACGAGACGCCGGTCTTTGCTAAAGTCGCCGCGGCGAAAAAGCAGGTTAAAGTTCCGCTGGGGACGCTGCTGACCAAACACCTCCGCGTGACCGTGCTGGGCACGTTCATCATGCTGGCGACCTACACGCTGTTCTACATCATGACCGTTTACTCCATGACCTTCAGTACCGCCGCCGCGCCGGTCGGCCTGGGCCTGCCGCGTAACGAAGTGCTGTGGATGCTGATGATGGCGGTTATTGGATTTGGCGTGATGGTGCCCATCGCGGGCCTGCTGGCGGATAAATTTGGCCGTCGTTCAAGCATGATCGTCATCACCTCGCTGATTATTCTGTTCGCGCTGTTTGTCTTCCCGCCGCTGCTGGGTTCAGGTAGCCCTGCGCTGGTGATGGCGTATCTGCTGATTGGCCTGAGCCTGATGGGGCTGACTTTTGGCCCAATGGGCGCGCTGCTGCCGGAGCTGTTCCCGACTGAAGTGCGTTACACCGGCGCGTCGTTCTCCTATAACGTTTCGTCGATTCTGGGCGCCTCGGTGGCCCCGTATATCGCCACATGGCTTCAGGCGAACTATGGCCTGTTCTATGTGGGTGTCTATCTGGCGGCAATGGCAGCGCTGACGCTGATTGCGCTGCTGCTGACGCATGAGACGAAGCATCAGGCGCTGTAAGTGAATGCCGGGTGGCGGCTACGCCTTACCCGGCCTACGATTCAGCCCTCACCCACAGGGCTGAGGGCTCCCCACAAAATAATGCCTGCACAGACGGCCCCCTCTCCCTTGAGGGAGAGGGCTGGGGTGAGGGGGAACATACGGCTCAGGTGGTCATTCCGTTCACTTTATGTTCCTTGCTACTCTGTCACGACATGAGCGGTGAACGTGCCAGGGTGGCTCAGTCGCCACCACCCTGGCGACCCGGGCTTCCGGCGGAAAATCGCCGCTTCGCGGTGCCTTCGGCTTATTCCTTCCGGCTTATCGGGGACGGGCGGAGGTAACATCCCTGTAAAGCCCGCCCTCTCGGCGCATCCCTGCGCCTCGCCCCGGCCTACAGGAAACGCCTCAGCGATTTACAGCCGGACCGAGGCATCGCTGAAAGCCCTCAGTTATTCTGAGGCAACGTTATAGCTTTTGCTTTCAAATTACTGGAGCCCCCTCTCCCCACAGGGAGAGGGAGAAACGGGACTACTTCTTCATCTGCGATAAAATCGTCCGACACTGATTCGCTTCGCCTTCTGACGGCGAAATCAACGCCAGCAGCGCCGCCGCAGGGGTGACCAGCGTAGCGAGCGCGGCGGCGACCGCACCACGCGCAATCAATGGCCCGGCCTTCACGCCCGCCTGCGGATCTTTGAAGGTCCCGCGAACGTACAGCGGCGAGCGCAGGGTAATGATACGAATGCCTTTACTTTCCGGATCGATGGTTAAATCCAGCTGCTCGGACGCCATGCTGGCGGTACCGGTGACGTTGATAACCGCGTTTTCCGTGTCGAAGGCGAAAATCTGCGGACGCGCCACGCCGTTGACCAGATCCAGATTTGCCGCCGCGCAGTTAACGCGTACTTCGTCGTCACCGAAGATTTGCCCGATGATAAAGTTCCCGACGTTCAGCCCCAGGATCTCCATCAGGTTACGGCTCACCAGCCCGTCGTTCATCAGCAGCTTCAGGTTGCCGTTTCCACTGCCCAGCAGCGCCGCTACCGAGTTACCCGTGCCGCGAATGTCCGCGTCGCCGTTCATCTCACCGAGGGTTTTCTGCATCAACTCCACGTCCGGCATCAGCTCTTTCAGCTTCAGCCGACGCGCCTGGATCTCTGCCCTTCCCTGCATTGGCTTTTTATCCCCCTCCAGGTGGATATTCGATGAGATGGTTCCCCCGGCCATGCCAAACTTCAGCGGTTGCAGGCGCAGGTCGGCGTTTTTCAGGATGATATGGGTCGAGAGGTTGCTCAGCGGCAGCGTGCTGCCATGCTCAATTTTACGTCCTTTGAAGCGCACATCCGCGTCCATCACGTCCCACTTGTCGGTTTCGAAGCGGTCATAGGGCAGCACTTTACCCGCAGGCTGAACGTCTTTTTTAACCTCTTTTGACTTCGTGCCTTTGCCCGAATCTACGCCAATCAGCGGACCAAGATCGGCCAGACGCAGCTGACGGGATTCAACATCCCCCTCCAGTTTCGGGCGCGGTTTACCGGTGGTGTAAGTCAGCGTGCCGTGGATATCGCTGTCGCCGATGCGGCCGTTAAAATTCCGGTAGTCAAAGACGGACGATTTTTCGGTGTTGATTTTGGCAACCAGGTGCCCGTCCGTTTCAAACGGCGGGGTATCCGGCAGCAGCACGCCGGTGAGATCGTACAGTTCACCCAGCGAATCACCGGCAAACTTAAGCTGGAGGTCGACGCCGCCCATGTTCATCGGGTCGTTAACCGTGCCCACGAACGCCACGCGGGTATTGCCCGAGCGGAAATCCGCCTGCACCGGGAACGGCGTGCCCTCGCTCCTGAGCGCCAGCATGCCGCCGATTTTGCCTTTCCCCGTCAGCGGCTGGCCGTTGTAGCGCCCTTTCGCCGTCAGGCCGAAGACGTAATCGCCCGCTTTGCTGTCATCGCCTTTGGCTTTGCTGCCCGTCACTTCGCTAAACGGCAGCGGCTTGCCCAGCGGATCGACGAGGATCTCCACATCAGCCTTACTCACTTTATCGTCAATGGCGATCCGCCCCCGATCGAACAGAATATTGTCGAGGCGGAAAGACCACGATGAGGGCTGCGCATTCGGATCTTTATCGCCGCTGCTGGCGAGATCGAACGTCCAGTTGTTGTTTTTCTCTGAAAGGCGAATTAGCCGCGCGTCGGGCTGCTGGAGTTTGATCCACGGCAGATACACCGTTTTGGTTAACAGGGCTAACGGCGCCAGCGTGGCTTCCACGCGCGGCAGGTGGATCATGGTCACTTCGGGGATGTCGGGCGGGTTGCCGAGAATAATATCGTCGGCGTGAACGTGCGGCCAGGGCACCCAGCTCCGCCAGCCGGTTTCCTCTTTCTGGCGCTCCCACACGACGCCCAAATCGCCACGTATTGCGAAGGGACGGTTCAGCTCGGTTGAGACTTTCTGGTTGATGGTCGGTTTGAGGCGGTTCCAGTCAAACGTGGCGATAATGATGATTAAGACCACGATCAGCAACAAGAAAATCCCTGCTGTCCAGGAAATCACCCTGGTTGTTTTTGTCATTGTTGTCCCCTTTCCTGATGAACTTGCCTCTAAAACTATAGTTCAGACAAAGGGAAGCGGGCAGATCAGAGGCTGGTTATCACCTTTTCCAGGGTATCCATGGGGACAGGACGAGAGAGGAAATAACCCTGTGCCGCCGCTGCCGGAGAATTTTGCAAGTCGCGCCACTCCTCCAGCGTCTCTACGCCTTCCACAATGACGCCCTGACAATAGCGGTTCATCAGTTGCAGGAGCATCGTAAACAGGTTCCGTCCCTCCGGCGTCTGGCGCAGCATGATAAACAGATCGCGGGCCACTTTGATGTAGTCATAACGCACTTCGCTCAGGGCGGAGAAGTTCGCCATACCGGTACCGAAATCATCCAGCCACAGCGGGCCAAACTCACACATCGAGGCAAACGAGGAGTCCTGCGGCAGCTGAACATGTTCCACCAGCTCGAAGCGCATCCACGGCAAGGTGGCAATCAGCGCCTGCAACGTCGCATTCTGACGTAACGCCATCAGGGTTGGGCCATCCACGTTCACCGACGCCAGAATACCGTGCTGCTCGAAGAACGCCTGCTTCGTCGCCAGCATTCTTAACTGCTCTTCCAGCACGTCGATACGCTGACGCACGGCAACCTCCGCAAAATAGCGGTCCGGCGCAATACGCTGGGAAGGATTCGATGGATGAGTGACGACCGTTAACACCTCAATCGCCATTAACCGACCGTCGGTACGGTAGATGGGCTGATAGGTGTACGCTCGCTCACATTGCAGCCAGTAGCGATGCTCCTGCAAGTTCTCAATACTTGCCTCAGGCGTAGTGCTCAGCCGCTGGATAACCTGCTCTGACTTCATTTCGGATGTCCTGTTGTATGGGATAGCCTTTCTGGACTCGTCACTGAGTTATCGGCCCGCCAGGTGAGAACTTTATGTTCAATTCATCGGGAAAATGAAATTAAGATGACAGAAATATGCCGGAATACGCGCTGGCTCAAAAAAAATAATGGAACGTCGTTTTAATATAGTTGACCATAAAAAACACACAGCGCACACTACCCTTAATTACTTTGTTCAGGTTCACGACTATGTCTAAAAAAATTGCCGTGATTGGCGAATGCATGATTGAGCTGTCCCAGAAAGGCGCGGAAGTCAGCCGCGGTTTTGGTGGCGATACATTGAACACCTCCGTTTACATTGCCCGTCAGGTCTCCCCCGACGCGCTGAGCGTGAGCTACGTTACCGCGCTGGGAACGGACAGCTTCAGCCAGCAGATGCTGGAAGCCTGGCAGGGTGAAAACGTTGGGACCTCGCTGATCCAGCGAATGGAAAACCGCCTGCCGGGTTTGTACTACATCGAAACCGACAGCACCGGCGAGCGCACCTTCTATTACTGGCGTAATGAAGCGGCCGCCAAATTCTGGCTGGAAAGCGAGGCCGCCGCTGCCATTTGCGAAGAACTGGCCACCTTCGATTATCTCTACCTGAGCGGGATCAGCCTGGCGATCCTGAGCCAGGAGAGCCGTGAAAAGCTGCTGTCACTGCTGCGCGAATGCCGTGCCAATGGCGGTAAGGTGATTTTCGATAACAACTACCGTCCGCGTTTGTGGGCCAGCCGCGAAGAGACGCAGCAGGTCTACCAGCAGATGCTCGAATGCACCGATATCGCCTTCCTGACGCTGGATGATGAAGACGCCCTGTGGGGCGAAAAACCGGTTGATGAGGTCATCGCCCGGACGCAGGCTGCCGGGGTCAGCGAAGTGGTGATCAAGCGCGGGGCGGAGTCTTGCCTGGTGGCGGTTGCAGGTGAAGCCGTAAAAGAGGTCCCGGCGGTGAAGCTGGCGAAAGAGAAAGTGATCGATACCACTGCGGCGGGAGATTCTTTCAGCGCGGGGTATCTGGCGGTACGTCTGACGGGGGGTACGTCGGAAGCAGCGGCGCAGCGCGGTCATTTAACGGCCAGCACGGTGATTCAGTATCGCGGAGCGATTATTCCGCGCGAGGCGATGCCTGCTTAAGGACTGTGCGGGCTGCTTGCCCGCACCCTAACCCTCTGGGAACGCAGGGCTTACTGGCCCTGCGGAATATCACTCGCATCCTGATGTAAATCATCGGCTGCCGTTTGCGCTGGCTGCGGCGGCGTCGCCATGATGGCGTTCCAGGTGGCCTTCAACTCTTTCATGTCATATTCCGGCTCACCTTTCGGCTGCAACAGAATCAACGCCATATCCTGCGACAGCTGCTGACGCAGATCCTGATTCAGCATCTCCACGGTCAGACCGTTCAGGAAGTCCTGACGCAGTTTCTGATACTGCTCCGGCGCGATATCCACCACCTGATTCTGCAAGGAGCGAATGCGCTGGCTGATTAAGATATCGGTATCGGCGCGGGCATAGGTGGCGAACAGTTTCTGCAATTCAAGGGATTTCTGCGCCACCAGCGCGTTAAACTCCTCTTCAGACAGGCCCTCTTTACGCACTTTAGCCAGCTCTTTCGCCACCACGCCAAGATTGGCATTCAGCTTATCGCCCGGCGATTCCACGTTAATGGCGCACTGGGCGCGCTGGAACAGCACACGGCAGTCAAAGCCCAGGCCAATATCTTTCACGTTGTTCTTACTGAGCGTCTGCTGAACGTGCCAGAACAGCGCTTCACGCGCGAGATCCGCACGCCAGTAACGCAACAGCGCAGAAGACTCGCGGATCGGCTGCCAGGCCGTATCCCACATCATTGAAAGACGATCCTGATGCACGGTATCCGTCATGATGCTGACCGTCTCAGGACGCAGCGGAGACAAGGTAGGAACAGGGGCGGGCGTTTCACGCTTCCCTTTCAGGTCGCCAAATGCTTTGTTGATCTGTTCTATCACCGCACGGCTGTCCACGTTGCCCACCACAATCAGGGTCATGGCATCCGGGGTGTACCACTGCTGGTAGAAAGATTTCACCTGCGCGGCATCAACCGGCTGTTTCAGCGGCTCTGCCGGGTCGTGGCCAAGCAGCGTTGACCCTTTCAGGCGGTAGCGCCACCAGCCTTCTTTGGTATCCGTCGGCCAGGTTGCCACCATGTCGCTGTTGCTCAACGCATAGTTAACGGTCTCAGGCGTAATCGCCAGTTTGCCGGTGGCATCGGAAAGATAGGTAAGGGCTTCTTTAAGCAGATCGTTACGGTTGTTGGGCAGGCTCAGGTTAAACATGGTGTAGTCATAGGAGACCACAGCCGGAGGCAGCGGGCGTTTCGGATCGATGGCCTGTTGCCATAAAGAACGCACCTGAACCGCCTGCAAACTGCCGCTCTGGGTGAGCGCCAGTCGAGGAATAAAGTGGCTTAAGCCGGTCTGCTGGGTGCTTTCAGTGAGGGAGCCGGTATTCACAGAAAGACGGATTTCAATGCGATCGCTCGGACGTTGCGGAGTGGATAATACCTGCCACTGGAAACCGTTCGCCAGTGTTCCCTGTTGCCAGGCCGGGTCTGGCTGGAGCGCATCTGCCTGCACATAACTGGCTGCTGCCATCATCAGCAAACCGCCGGTTAAGAGTCGAATTTTTGTGCCCTGCATGTGAACCCCTGATCAACATTCCTGGTTAAAGAGAGTGTCTCGCGACGTGAGCACTCAAAGATGACGATGAAAACCTTCCGATTAGACAGCGTGTTCGGCTAAACGTCACGGGCGGAAGTGAAATATACCCAAAAAAAATCTTGTCGAATTATGACAGGTATGAACGGTTATTATGCGCAGGTGCCCGCATCCCCACAAGGGAATACGGGCATTTATGAGGGATTAAGAGGATAAACCGGGGGTTTTGTCCTCAGATGGGCGGTTATTCAGCGTATCGTTAAGCTGCTTGTGATCCAGCTCTTTCACCCACTTCGCCACCACAATTGTCGCCACGCCATTGCCGACCAGGTTGGTTAACGCACGGGCTTCAGACATAAAGCGGTCAATACCGAGGATCAGGGCCAGGCCCGCCACCGGCAGATGGCCCACCGCCGAAATGGTGGCCGCCAGCACGATAAATCCGCTGCCCGTTACGCCCGCCGCCCCTTTTGAAGAGAGCAGAAGCACCACCAGCAGCGTAATCTGATGGAAGATATCCATGTGGCTGTTAGTGGCCTGGGCAATAAAGACCGCCGCCATCGTCAGGTATATCGAAGTGCCGTCCAGGTTAAAGGAGTAGCCCGTAGGAATAACCAGCCCCACCACTGACTTACGGCAGCCCAGCTTTTCCATTTTATCGAGCATACGCGGCAGCGCGGACTCCGAAGAGGATGTGCCGAGGACAATCAGCAGCTCTTCACGAATGTAACGGATAAATTTGAAGATGCTGAAGCCGGTCGCACGAGCGATGGAGCCGAGCACCACCACCACAAACAGAATACAGGTGATGTAGAAGCAGACGATCAGCTGGCCCAGCTGTACCAGCGTGCCGACGCCGTATTTCCCGATGGTGAAGGCCATCGCGCCAAAGGCGCCAATCGGGGCCAGACGCATGATCATGTTGATGATGCCGAAGATCACCTGCGAGAAGCTTTCAATGACGTTAAAAATCAGCTGGCCTTTGCTGCCAAGACGGTGCAGGGCAAAGCCAAACAGCACGGCAAACAGCAGCACCTGGAGGATGTTTCCGCTGGCGAACGCGCCAATCACGCTGCTCGGGATCACGTCCAGCAGGAAGGCAACAATCCCCTGATCTTTCGCCTGTTCAGCGTAAACCGCCACCGCTTTCGCATCCAGCGTGGCCGGGTCGACGTTCATGCCCGCGCCAGGCTGTACCACGTTGACAATTATCAGGCCGATAATCAGCGCGATGGTACTGACAATCTCGAAGTACAGCAGGGCAACCGCCCCCGTACGCCCGACCGCCTTCATGCTTTCCATGCCAGCGATACCGGTCACCACGGTACAGAAAATGACCGGCGCGATGATCATTTTGATGAGCTTAACGAACGCGTCGCCAAGCGGTTTCATCTGCGCGCCCAGCTCCGGGTAGTAGTGACCAAGCAGAATACCGATGGCGATGGCTGTCAGGACCTGGAAGTAAAGACTTTTAAAGAGTGAGGTTTTCATAGGGTGTCCCTGGAAAGAAAAACTACAGGCTTTGTAAGGTTATGGTTAACCTGCGGCTTTAAAATAACACCCACATAACAGGACAGAAATAAACGGGGTTCAAATTTGAAACACAAATGTTAAGAACTTTGAGCTGGCTCGCACAAGCCAGCAACAAAATTACACTTTTGCGTTATTGCCAGCGTCGGCGAGATAGCGTTGCTCAAAGATATCCGTCGGCACGGCGCGGTCAAACAGGAAGCCCTGTCCGCTCTCCACGCCCGCCGCAGCCAGCCACTCACGCTGGGCGTCGGTTTCAATACCCTCGGCAATGACATGCAGATTCAGGCTGTGCGCCATCTGAATAATGGCCTGTACCAGGCTGCAATCCTCCGGCAGCCCTTCCACAAAGGTTTTGTCGATTTTCAGGACGTCCACCGGCAGGGTTTTCATGTGCTGGAGCTGACGCAGGCCGGAATACCCCATACCGAAATCGTCCAGCGCAATGCGGATCCCGGCATTACGCAGCGGTTTCAGAATGGCGACAGCGTCGTCAGGATTATCGATACAACGGCTCTCGGTGACTTCCAGGATCAGCGTGTGGGGCTGGATGCGGTAGCGATGGATCAACTCAAGCATCTCCGGCACCATGGTCGGGTGCATCAGCTGTAGCGCAGAGAGATTCACCGACAGCGGCAGCGTGATGCCCCGTTGTTGCCAGGCCGCAAGCTGGCGGCACGACTCTTCCAGCACCCAGTAGCCGACGGTGACCATCAGGCCACAGGACTCGATACGTTCGATCATCCCCTCAGGCAGCTCCCACGTGCCGTCCGGCTGTTGCATACGCAGCAACGCTTCGGCGCTGGTCACTTCACCCGTACGCAAATTGACCTGCGGCTGTAGCCAGAGCGCAAACCGGCGATTATCCATCGCCGTCAGAATGTCGCTCTCTTCCGTCAGGCGCTGCTGGGCTTTTTCCATCTGCTCCGGATCAAAGAACTGGATCTGGTTTTTGCCTTTTCGGCGCGCGGTGAACGCGGCCGAGAAGGCCCGACGATAAAGCTGCTCGGCGGTCAGCCCCCCGTAGTACATCGCAATACCGATGCTGGCGCTCGGGCGAAGCTGGATACCCTGAATGGGCAGCCGCTCATTAATGACAGTGAGTACTTGCTGACCTAGCGTAATGGCATGCCACGGCTCTTTAACACCGTGCGCGATCACCACCAGGTCATAACCGCTGACCTGGGTGAGCACCATGCGCGGCGCCAGAACGGATTTCACCTTTTCCACCAGCGTCAGTAACAGCATCTCGCGCTGGCTCTCTTTCAGCACGCCCGCCGTGTCCTGCAAGGTTTCGCAGGCAATCACCATCAGCGCGGTGGTCTGCTGGCGGGCGACGGTCTGCTCCAGCAAGGCCATTAAAAACGCTTTGTTTGGCAGATCGGATACCGGAAAACGGGTGGCATTGCTACTAAGCTCTTTCTGCTGACGCAGGACACGCTGCTGGTTGATATTGTAACTCCGGACCAGCATGCCAATTTCATCGTCGTGATGCAGGCGCGGCAAGGGAAGCTGATGCCCCATGTGCTCCTGTGGAGAGAGGTCGTTCAGCTCCCGGGCTATGCGGCGCAACGGATGCACAATTAACCGGTTGATGCACCACGTCAGCGCCACGCTCAGCATTAATGTCAGAAGTAAGTAAGTGGTCACTAACGTTGCAACCCAGCTCATGACGAATTTATACATGCGGTACGAGTCAGCCTGTAGCACCAGGTAGGCCAGCGGCTGCGGGTTAGCCGGTCTTTCCAGGGAATAGAGAGGCAGGGAAATTTGCACCGGCAGTTCAAACAGGCGCATCACCATCATCGGGACGGGACGCTCCGGGATAAAGCTCATCCGCAGCGCCTGGAACTGGTTCGGCAGCACCACATCCGCGCGGCTCACGATACCGGCGGGCTGAATGCGCTTCAGGATGGATTCCGCCTCGGGGATATCCCCTTTCAGGATCGAGGCCGACAGGGGTTCCCGCACCGAGCGGGCAATACTTTCCAGTTGCGAAGCCGTGTTATAGCGGTTCTGCTGTACGGAGTGAAACAGCAAAATGACGCAGAAGATGAAGACAAACAGCATTGTGACGGCAGACACCATCGCCATCTGTTTGATCGTTAAGGAACGGCTGACACGCAAAATGACTCTCCACAAAACTCGAAGCGCAGGACGCACCAGGGTGTAAACCTGGTGCGTCCGAGTATACCCGATAGCTGCACTTTTAAGAGAGACTTACAATTAGATTAAGTAAAAATCCGATCACCAGTCTGCATAAGGCACCAGCGGTTCCGGTGGTAAGTCCATATCACCCTGCCAGCCCGCGGCAGAATACCGAACGTAGAGCAGCGCATGGCTCGGGGTATAGTCTTTTGCTTCCTGAATATCGACGCCCAGACCGACAAACCAGTTGGACGTCACGCGGCGTTCAACAATCGCCCTTGCGGTATAACCCGTCCCTGACGAGCTACTTCCGGTTTCCATCACACCTTTATCAGTATAACGGCCTGGCTCATTGTCCGGGATCAGTCCCTGTAACGGATAACGCATCACATCTTTTGTTTTTGAATGAGACCAGGAGACTGAGCCGCCCAGCTCCCATGACCAGTTCTCTGTGCGTTTACGCCAGTTCACCGGTAAGGCGAACGACACATACTCCTGGGGACTGTAGTAACCGCCCTGGCCCAGCGAATAACCACTTAAATCCTTATCGTAATGCCAGAGCATGTTGGACACGCCCACCGTCAGGCGTTCGTTGTTCTGATTGATGAGCTTGTAGTAATAGCCGGTCATCCAGCGGACGCGCCAGTTATCTTCGACATTCTTCCCGGTGAGGCTGTCGGCACTCAGGCTTGACCAGATCCCGTTAGCTTCGCCTTTGTCATAGCTCATGCTCACGCCGCCGCCAGTGAATCGCTACGGTACTCCCCGAGAGGTTGTTTCGACGCGAGGCACTCCGCCATCGCTTCGTCACGATGGATCACCATCGGCAACAGGCGGCGCTGACTCTGGAGCCAGACCTGGTAGAGATCGTCCTGGATCTGGCTGCCAATGCGCAGATCGTTGATCAGAATATGGGCATTAGCAGGCATCGGCTGCTGATGCAGACGGATATGACAATTCGCATCTACGTTCGCGATGGAGAGCACATGGTCGCACTGCGCCAGCAGCTGGCGGGTCAGCGACGCGGCGCCGTGCGGCAGGTCCAGCAGGATCCACTGATAGTGCCCGCTCTCTTTCAGGCTCTGCAATGCGGTGATGAAGCGAGAGAACAGGCGCTGGTACGCGGCTTCATTCCCGCGCTCGGTTTCGGTCAATTGACCAAAGGGAAGCAAATCGAGCTGGGAGGTATAACGCAAACCCGCATCCCGCCAGTCTTTATCGTCCAGAAGCGCACGTCCCCAGCCGTTTGCATGCGTAAAGTCGACATTGAATGACATGCGCAGCAAATTATCGGAACAGGCATCAATGACCAGTACCGATTCACCTAATACCTGCAATGACCACGCCAGCGCCGCGGTAACGGAAGTTGTACCCACCCCACCACGGACGCCCTGTAATCCTAGTACAGCCATCAATGGCTTCCTTATTGTTGTTGGGCAAACTCAGCTAATAACGGCCAACGTTTAATAGCCGCCGCCAACTGTTCCCGCTGGGAAATATCGGTGTAATCTATTTCAGGCAAAGAAAAAGCCTGCGTGAGTGCCAAAAAATCGTTCTGGAATGTGTAACCCAGACTTGAGTCGACTGGGGTTGCGGGTTCGTTATTTTGCATTCTTTTTTCATCCCTTTGAGTAAAATCATAAGATTCAGATGCAGCGAGGCGTCCTGCCCACTAAATTTCATTTACATGCTAAATCTGATGTTCTTTAATTTCAATGTTAGGTTTATTTCTACGCTTTCGCTAGTAAACTGAGAGACATAGAAATTCGACGAAAAGAGGGACACCGTGGACTCCATATTTTCTATTGGCATCCAGTCATTATGGGACGAATTGCGCCACATGCCAGTCGGAGGAGTCTGGTGGGTTAATACGGATCGTAATGAAGATGCCATCAGTCTGGTAAACCAGACGATAGCGGCGCAGGGGAAGGATTCCCGCGTGGCCGTCATTACGATGGGCGAAGAGCCGAAGTCAATCATCAGGCTCGACAGTGACCGTGGACCCCAGACAGTACGATTATTTTCCATGCCTGCGGAGGCTGACAGTCTATACTTTTTACCCCGCGATATTCAGTGTTCTATTGTTCCCGAACACTATTTACTGATTCTAAAATGCTCTAATAACGGCCTGCAAAATATCCCCTCTGAAAAACTGCTGAAATGGCTGGAAAGAATCAACAGATGGGCAAAAAATCAAAATTGCACCTTATTGGTTGTTAACCCAGGCAGTAATAATGACAAGCTTTTTTCACTTTTAATGAGTGAATACCGTTCCCTCTATGGCCTGGCCAGTATTCGCGTCCAGGCCGACAGCCATCTTTACGACGTGGCTTTCTGGTGCAATGAAAAAGGGGTGAGCTCCCGACAACAACTTACCCTCAAACATGTCGGGGATGAGTGGCATCTTGCTCAACAGGAAGAGACGGTAGTTCAGCCACGCAGTGATGAAAAACGCGTTCTGAGCCATATTGCGGTACTGGAAGGTGCGCCTGCACTGTCTGAGCACTGGTCATTGTTCGATACCAATGAAGCCTTATTTGATGAGGCGCGCACCACGCAGGCGGCGACCATTATCTTCTCGTTGATCCAGAATAACCAAATCGAAACGCTGGCAAGGCACATTCACACATTACGTCGCCAGCGCGGGAGCGCGTTAAAAATTGTGGTGCGTGAAAATAATACCAGCCTGCGCGCCACTGATGAGCGCTTATTACTGGGCTGCGGCGCGAATATGGTCATCCCGTGGAATGCTCCCCTGTCGCGCTGTCTGACGCTGATCGAAAGCATTCAGGGTCAGCAGTTTAATCGACATGTTCCGGAAGATATCAGCACCCTGCTTTCAATGACGCAGCCGATGAAACTGCGCGGCTACCAGAAATGGGACACCTTCTGCGATGCAGTGGGCAACATGATGAGCAATACGCTGTTACCGGCAGACGGAAAAGGGGTGATGGTTGCCCTGCGCCCCGTGCCGGGCATTCGCGTTGAGCAGGCACTTACTCTGTGCCGCCCTAACCGTATCGGGGACATCATGACCATTGGCGATAACCGCCTGGTGCTGTTCCTCTCCTTCTGCCGGGTGAACGATCTGGATACGGCGCTTAACCATATCTTCCCGCTTCCTACCGGAGATATTTTCTCGAACCGCATGGTCTGGTTTGAAGATAATTTGATCAGCGCTGAGCTTGTCCAGATGCGTGCCCTGGCTCCTGAAAAGTGGGCCAAACCGTTGCCTGTCACCAGCGGTGCCAAACCGGTACTCAATGCGAAACATGACGGGCATGTCTGGCGTCGGGTACCTGAGCCGCTACGCTTACTGGATGAGAACAAGGAGAGCGCGCCATTATGAATATCAGCGATATCATCCAACTGGTTGTTCTGTGCGCGCTGATTTTTTTGCCGCTTGGCTACTATGCACGCCATTCCCTGCGCCGTATTCGCGATACGGTCAGATTACTGTTCGTCAAACCTCGCTATATTAAACCCGCCGGAACACTGACTCGCGCTCCGAACGTCAAGGCAAACCGAAAACATGACTAATTCTACCTATACCTCTTCGGCGCCATCGCCACTCTGGCAATACTGGCGCGGCCTGTCCGGCTGGAATTTCTACTTTCTGGTGAAGTTTGGTCTGCTGTGGGCAGGCTATCTTAATTTCCACCCTCTGCTTAACCTGGTGTTTATGGCATTCCTGCTGATGCCAATCCCGAACCTCAGGCTGCACCGTATACGTCACTGGGTCGCTATCCCCATCGGTTTCGCCCTGTTCTGGCATGATACCTGGCTGCCCGGCCCTGAAAGCATCATGAGCCAGGGCTCACAGGTCGCAGGTTTCAGTGCGGACTATATGCTCGATCTGGTTGAGCGCTTTATTAACTGGCAGATGATTGGCGCGGTATTTGTCCTGCTGGTCGCCTGGCTGTTCCTGTCTCAGTGGATCCGGGTGACGGTGTTTGTCGTCGCGATTATGATCTGGCTAAACGTTCTGACGCTGACGGGCCCGAGCTTTTCGCTGTGGCCAGCCGGTCAGCCGACGACAACCGTGACCACCACGGGCGGTTCCGCCGCCGCGACCGTCGCGACAGCAGGGGATACGCCTGTGGTTGGGGATATTCCTGCGCAGACTGCACCGCCGACATCCACTAACCTGAACGCGTGGCTCTCCAGTTTTTACGCTGCGGAAGATAAGCGCCAGACGAAATTCCCGGACGCGCTGCCTGCCGATGCTCAGCCGTTTGAGCTGCTGGTCATTAACATCTGTTCTTTGTCCTGGGCTGACGTTGACGCGGCTGGTTTGATGTCGCACCCGCTGTGGTCGCATTTCGATATTCAATTTAAAGACTTCAACTCGGCCACGTCGTACAGCGGCCCGGCGGCTATCCGCCTGCTGCGCGCCAGCTGCGGACAGCCTTCGCATAAGAACCTCTACCAGCCGGCAGCTAACCAGTGTTACCTGTTTGATAACCTTGCAAAACTGGGCTTTACCCAGCACCTGATGATGGGCCATAACGGTCAGTTCGGTAACTTCCTGAAAGAAGTGCGTGAACAGGGAGGCATGCAGGCCCCGCTGATGGACCAGAAAGGGCTGCCGGTAACGTTGCTGGGCTTTGATGGCTCGCCGGTGTATGACGATACCGCCGTGCTTCAGCGCTGGTTAGATACCGTCGGCAAAGAGGAAGGGACACGTAGCGCGACGTTCTATAACACACTGCCGCTGCACGACGGGAACCATTATCCCGGTGTGAGTAAAACGGCCGATTATAAGGCCCGTGCGCAGAAGTTCTTTGACGAGCTGAACGCGTTCTTCAACGAGCTGGAAAAATCAGGTCGCAAAGTGATGGTGGTGGTAGTACCAGAACACGGAGGGGCGCTGAAAGGCGACAGGATGCAGGTGTCTGGTCTACGCGATATTCCAAGCCCGTCCATCACTAACGTTCCGGCCGGGATTAAGTTCTTTGGTATGAAGGCGCCGCATCAGGGAGCGCCCATTGAGATCACCCAGCCAAGCAGCTATCTGGCTATCTCGGAACTGGTTGCTCGCGCAGTAGACGGTAAGCTGTTTGTGGAAGATAGCGTGAACTGGGATCAGCTCACCAGCGGGCTGCCACAGACGGCGGAGGTATCGGAAAACGCCAATGCGGTGGTGATCCAGTATCAGAATAAGCCTTATGTCCGACTGAATGCCGGGGATTGGGTGCCGTATCCGCAGTGATGACCTGCTACACCCTCTCCCCTGTGGGGAGAGGGTTACTCCGCACTTCGTAACGAAATTTCACCGCCCACCCAAGGCTTAATCACGCCATCCTGTTCAAGAAGCAACGCGCCCTGCGCGTCAATGCCGCGTGATGTGCCGTAAATCTCTTTATCCCCAATCAGCAGCTTCACCGGTCGGTTAATAAAGTTATCCAGCTTTTCCCAGCGAGACAGGAATGGCGCTAACCCCTCTTGTTCAAAGAGCGTCAGCGAACTACGCAACTCATTGATCATGCGGACGGCTAGCGTATTGCGATCGATGGTGATCCCCGCTTCCTGCAAGTTGGTCCAGGCCTGGTTCACGACATCGTTCTGCACGTTTCGCATCACCATGTTCAGCCCCGCCCCAATGACGATCTGTGCGGCATCGCCTGTTTTTCCCGTGAGTTCGACCAGGATCCCCGCCAGCTTTCGATCGTTGAGATACAGATCGTTGGGCCATTTTACCCGCACCTGATCGGCACCCAGATCGTGCAGCACCTCTGCCATCACAATGCCGATGACCAGGCTCAGCCCGATGGCCGCAGCTGGCCCCTGTTCAAGCCGCCAGTACATGGAAAGGTAGAGGTTGGCGCCAAATGGTGAGAACCACTTACGCCCCCGGCGGCCACGTCCTGCCTGTTGGTACTCGGCAACGCAGGCATCACCGGATTTCAGCTCGCTCAGGCGATCCAGCAGATACTGGTTCGTCGAATCAATGACCGGCAATACCGCGACGTTACCGTGCCCAATCTGGCTGCGGATAATCTCTTCATTCAGTAACTGGATCGGTTCCGGCAGGCTGTAGCCTTTTCCCGGCACCGTAAACACATCCACGCCCCAGTCGCGGAGCGTTTGAATATGCTTATTGATCGCAGCACGGCTCATGCCCAGCTGTTCGCCCAGCTGCTCGCCAGAATGAAACTCGCCATCGGCAAGGATACCGATGAGAGTTAACGGGATAGTATTGTCCTTCACGCAATGGTCTCCACGGCATTCACTTCGCCCGTTCGGCCAATAAAGCGAACTTCAGGCTCCAGCCAGACGTTGAATTTTTCGCCCACGCGCTGGCGAACATGATGCGCCAGGTTGACGACATCCTCACTTGTCGCGTTGGACTGGTTGATCAGTACCAGCGCCTGCTGACGATGAACAGCAGCGCCACCAAGAGTAGTACCTTTTAATTCACACTGATCGATAAGCCAGCCTGCGGCCAGCTTCACGCTACCATCCGCCTGAGGATAATGCGGGGCCGTTGGCCAGCCGGCAAGAAACGCTTTTGCATTTTCGCTGCTGATCACCGGGTTTTTGAAGAAACTGCCCGCATTTCCGTTAACTTTCGGGTCCGGGAGCTTGGTCATTCGCATGTGGCAAACGGAATCAAATACCTCACGCGGTGTGACGGTAGCCGGGTCGAGACGGGTCAGATCGCCGTAAGTCAGAACGGGTTTCCAGGCTTTCGCCAGGCGCAGGCCAACGGCCACAATGACGAAACGATCCTGATAGTCGTGCTTGAAAATGCTGTCGCGATAGCCAAAGCGGCACTGCTCTGCGGTCAGGCGCTTCGCCGTTCCGGTCGCCAGTTCGATACAGTCGACATATTCGCAGACGTGTTTCAGTTCGATGCCGTAGGCACCGATGTTTTGAATAGGAGATGAACCTGCACAGCCCGGGATCAGGGCCAGATTTTCCAGCCCTGGCATCCCTTTTTCAAGGGTATATTGCACCAGATGGTGCCAGTTCTCGCCAGCACCCACGTGTAAATGCCAGCTGTCAGCGCTCTCTTTACACTCAATCCCCATGATGCGATTGACGATTACCGTCCCCGCAAAATCATCGAGAAACAGGACATTACTTCCTTCGCCCAGAATAAGTACGGGTTCACCGTTTTCTGTTGCGTTTTGCCATGCATTCAGCAACTGCTGAGCACTGTCGGCACGTACGATTTGATTAGCATTCCGTTGAATACCAAAGGTATTCCAGGGCTTAAGGGAGTGATTCATAGACGCTATCCTGATGCAAAAACCGGGATAGTTTACCGTATATATGGGGGGATAGGTGATTTGTTTATGGAAAGGAAGCAGGTGCTGAAACGCAAAAAGGCCATCCTTGCGGATGGCCTCTTCACTTGTTTGATGCCTGGCAGTTCCCTACTCTCACATGGGGAGACCCCACACTACCATCGGCGC
>NZ_JBLVXX010000004.1:0-177739 GCF_048283985.1 Enterobacter cloacae complex sp. 6730903
GGTGATACCACGAGCTTTTTCTTCTGGTGCGTTATCGATCTGGTCGAAAGCACGAGCAGCACCGCCGTAGGTTTTAGCCAGTACGGTAGTGATTGCAGCAGTCAGGGTAGTTTTACCATGGTCAACGTGGCCGATAGTACCAACGTTGACGTGCGGTTTTGTACGTTCAAATTTTTCTTTAGACACGGCTATATTCCTTACTATAGTGCTCTCCCCTTCGGAGAGAGCACGGGACTTAGGTTTTAATCCTGTGGATTACTTACCACGGGCTTCGATAACGGCCTGAGCAACGTTGTTCGGCGCATCATCATACTTCAGGAATTCCATAGTGTATGATGCACGACCTTTGGTCAGAGAACGCAGCTGAGTTGCATATCCGAACATTTCAGACAGCGGAACTTCAGCGTGGATCTTAACGCCAGTTACTTCGGATTCCTGACCACGCAGCATACCGCGACGACGGCTCAAGTCACCGATAACGTCACCGGTGTTCTCTTCAGGAGTTTCTACTTCAACCTTCATGATCGGCTCAAGCAGAACTGGTTTTGCTTTCTTAAAGCCTTCTTTAAAGGCAATAGACGCAGCCAGTTTAAACGCCAGTTCAGAGGAGTCAACGTCGTGGTAAGAACCGAAGTGCAGACGAACACCCATGTCTACAACCGGGTAACCAGCCAGAGGACCAGCTTTCAGCTGCTCCTGGATGCCTTTATCAACGGCAGGGATGTATTCGCCAGGAATTACACCACCTTTGATGTCGTTGATGAACTCGTAACCTTTCGGGTTAGAGCCCGGCTCCAGTGGGTACATGTCGATCACAACGTGACCGTACTGACCGCGACCACCAGACTGCTTAGCGTGTTTACCTTCAACGTCGGTAACTTTCGCGCGAATCGCTTCGCGGTAAGCAACCTGAGGTTTACCCACGTTCGCTTCAACGTTGAATTCACGCTTCATACGGTCAACGATGATGTCCAGGTGCAGTTCACCCATACCAGCGATGATGGTCTGGTTAGATTCTTCATCAGTCCATACGCGGAATGATGGGTCTTCTTTCGCCAGACGGCCCAGAGCCAGACCCATTTTTTCCTGGTCAGCTTTGGTTTTTGGTTCAACTGCGATGGAGATTACCGGCTCAGGGAATTCCATACGCTCCAGAATGATCGGGTGATCCGGGTCACACAGGGTGTCACCAGTGGTCACGTCTTTCAGACCGATAGCAGCAGCGATGTCGCCCGCACGAACTTCTTTGATCTCTTCACGTTTGTTAGCGTGCATCTGTACGATACGGCCAAAACGTTCACGCGCCGCTTTCACGGAGTTCAGGATGGTGTCACCGGAGTTAACCACACCAGAGTAAACGCGGAAGAAGGTCAGGTTACCCACGAATGGGTCGGTAGCAATTTTGAACGCCAGTGCAGAGAACGGCTCTTCATCACTTGCGTGACGCTCAGCCGGAGTGTCTTTACCGTCGTCCAGGATGCCGTTGATCGCAGGAACGTCAATCGGGGATGGCAGGTAGTCAACTACCGCATCCAGCATCGCCTGAACACCTTTGTTCTTGAACGCAGAACCACAGGTTACCAGGATGATTTCGTTGTTCAGAACGCGCTGACGCAGAGCAGATTTGATCTCTTGCTCAGACAGTTCTTCACCACCCAGGTATTTTTCCATCAGCTCTTCAGAAGCTTCTGCTGCGGATTCGATCAGGTTCTGGTGCCATTCGTCAGCCAGGTCCTGCATCTCTGCCGGGATATCTTCGTATTCGAAGGTAACGCCCGCATCTGCTTCGTTCCAGTTGATGGCTTTCATTTTCACCAGGTCGATAACGCCGGTGAAACCTTCTTCAGCACCAATTGCCAGCTGAAGCGGAACAGGGTTCGCGCCCAGACGGGTTTTGATCTGGCCAACAACTTTCAGGAAGTTAGCACCCATACGGTCCATTTTGTTAACGAACGCGATGCGTGGAACTTTATATTTGTTTGCCTGACGCCATACGGTTTCAGACTGTGGCTGAACACCACCAACTGCGCAATAAACCATTACCGCGCCGTCAAGAACACGCATGGAACGTTCTACTTCGATGGTGAAGTCAACGTGCCCTGGGGTGTCGATGATGTTTACGCGATGCGGTTCGTACTGCTTAGCCATACCTGACCAGAATGCAGTAGTCGCTGCGGAGGTGATAGTAATACCACGCTCCTGCTCCTGTTCCATCCAGTCCATGGTGGCTGCGCCGTCATGAACTTCACCGATTTTATGGTTTACACCGGTGTAGAACAGAATACGTTCGGTAGTAGTGGTTTTACCGGCGTCGATGTGCGCACTGATACCGATGTTACGGTAGCGTGCGATGGGTGTTGTACGAGCCATTTGATTCCTCGTTTATATCTTTAGGCGTTCAGTTAAGTTACCCAGAGCGGGCGGCTTCTCTGAAGCGCCCGCCTGGTGACTACGACTCCGAAGGGATTACCAACGGTAGTGTGCGAACGCCTTGTTGGCTTCTGCCATACGGTGAACGTCTTCACGTTTCTTAACTGCGGTACCTTTGTTTTCCGCAGCATCAGAAAGTTCGTTCGCCAGACGCAGAGCCATGGATTTATCACCGCGTTTACGAGCAGCTTCAACGATCCAACGCATTGCCAGAGCATTACGACGAACCGGACGAACTTCAACTGGAACCTGATAAGTAGAACCACCAACGCGGCGAGACTTAACTTCTACAGTCGGACGCACGTTGTCGAGAGCGACTTCGAAGGCTTCCAGTTCATTTTTACCAGAACGCTGAGCCAGGGTCTCCAGCGCGCTGTATACGATTGCTTCTGCGGTAGATTTTTTACCATCTACCATCAGGATATTTACAAATTTTGCCAGCAGTTCTGATCCGAATTTCGGATCTGGAAGAATTTTACGCTGACCAATGACGCGACGACGTGGCATGGGATTACTCCGTTGTTAATTCAGGATTGTCCAAAACTCTACGAGTTTAGTTTGACATTAAGATAAATCAGTTTGGCCTTACTTAACGGAGAACCATTAAGCCTTAGGACGCTTCACGCCGTACTTGGAGCGAGCCTGCTTACGGTCTTTAACACCTGAGCAGTCCAGCGCACCACGAACGGTGTGGTAACGAACACCCGGAAGGTCTTTAACACGACCGCCACGGATCAGGATCACGGAGTGCTCCTGAAGGTTGTGACCTTCACCACCGATGTAGGAAGTCACTTCGAAACCGTTAGTCAAACGCACACGACATACTTTACGCAGTGCGGAGTTTGGTTTTTTAGGAGTGGTGGTATATACACGAGTACATACGCCACGTTTCTGCGGGCAGGCTTCCAGCGCAGGCACGTTGCTTTTTGCAACTTTGCGTGCACGTGGTTTGCGTACCAGCTGGTTAACTGTTGCCATTAAATAGCTCCTGGTTTTAGCTTTTGCTTCGTAAACACGTAATAAAACGACCTCATACAATATGAGGACGCGAAATTTTAGGGCTACGTCGAAAAGGTGTCAAGAAATATACAGCGATCTCAAATCACCAGTTCATTTGACTGGCGTGCGTCACAGTAAGATTGACGAAATCAGTATAGCCAACCACGTCAATTTTGGCTGAAATTTGACCAGAAAGACCCCGCGCATCCAGATCCTCTTTCAGCGCAGAGACTGTTATGGGGGCATTAGCGAGGATTTCAACAAAACGGCTGCCTTCAAGCGCCGCAAGCACGCCATCCTGAATCAGCAGCAGATCATCACCTTCGCGCAGCATGCTCAGTAACGTGTCGATATCGCATTGCCACGGTGAACGGCTCAGGGTATGGAGCATGACAGCCTCAGAAAGTCAGAACGGTATCGTAGTGAGAAAGTTGTTCGCGCAGCGCAGCAGAAGTCAGGATCGTCACGTCCAGCACGAACGGTGTTTTCTCGTTTAACCCACGCGCGGCCAGCGAGTCGGCGCACACATAGAAGGTTTCAATGTCATAGAGCGGCAGAACTTTAAAGGTCGCAATGTAGTCGCGCGCAAGAATGGCCTGCGGTTGTTGGCCTGCCAGAAGCTGGAATACGCCATCGCCTAAAAAGAAGACGCCAATATCTTCGGTTAAAGCCGATGTCGCGAGCAATGCATCCAGCCCTTCCCGACCTGAAGCGCTGCCATGCGGCGCAGAAGTAAAAACAAACGCTACGCGCTTCATCAAAATTGCACCACTCTGTCGCAGGTCAACGCCGCCTGTGCCAGGGCACCTAGTCCGCTGAGCGAAAAGCCCGGTTGCAGGTTAGCCCCCGCCAGACCAAGGCGTTCGGCTTCGGTCGCATCCGTCACGCCGCGACGCAGTGCCGCCGCGACACAGATATGCAGGTCAACGCCCTGCGTTTCGTTTAATTTTTGCCAGGCGCGCACGAGGTCAAACTCATCGCTCGCCGGAGACGTAAACTGATTCGCGTTATACACGCCTTCGCGATAGAAAAAGACGCTTGCCAGTTCATGACCGGCATCAAGCAGCGCATGGGCAAACTGTAGCGCGCTGCTGGCCTGCTGAGTACCGTACGCCGGGCCCGTCACCATTAACGCAAAACGCATTACTTGTCTTGTCCCAGAAAGTCGCCGCTTTTGAACTGACGAATATAGAGGTAAACCGTGTGTTTGGAGATATTCAGGCGATCGGCCACCTGGTTGATGGCATCTTTGATATCAAAAATCCCTTTCTCATAGAGGTTCAGGACGATCTGACGATTCTTGGCGTTGTTGGATACGTTGCGATCGGCATTCACCTCTTCAATGGTGAACTCCAGCGTCTGGGTCACGAGATCCTCAACCGAAGAAGCAAAGTTCACCGATGAGCCCACGTCCGGCGTTTCTGGCGGGATGAAGGTGCTCATGATTTGCGAGAAGGGCACATCAAGGTTCATGTTGATGCACAGCAAACCGATTACCCGGTGTTCGCGGTTTCGAATCGCGATCGTTTCTGATTTCATCAGCACGCCGCTTTTGGCGCGGGTGAAATAGCATTTTGAGACGCTGCTGTCCGCGCCGGTCATGTCATGCAACATACGCAATGCAAGGTCGGTGATTGGCGAACCAATTTTACGGCCAGTGTGCTCACCATTCGCAATGCGGATAGCGGAACACTTAAGATCTTGCAGGGAATGCAATACGATTTCGCAGTGGGAACCAATGAGCATCGCTAACCCGTCCACTACCGCTTCGTAGGATTTCAGAATATCGAAGTCGGTCTGGTCAAATGGACGTTGATCCAGCAAATCAAGTTCACTGGTTTCGTTGGTTAAAAGCGACCTGGACATGAAAAAAACACTCCTTTTCAGGAGCCTGTCGTTAGGTTTTCAGGGCAGGCTCATTATCTACACGGACAACTAAATTAATACAGCGTGTACAACGCTTTCCAGTGTTAATTATATCTGCCCCACAATAAAAAAACCGCCGCCTGTAAAGGCGGCGGTTTTTTTCAGCATTACTTCTTAGCTGCTGCGGCTTTGTCGTCAGCCGGTGCGTCTGTTTTCGCATCCGCTTTCGGCGCCGGTTTGATGTCCAGCAGTTCTACATCAAATACCAGCGTGGAGTTAGCCGGGATACCCGGAACGCCGGTTTTGCCGTAAGCCAGATCCGGTGGGATGACCAGCTTGATTTTACCGCCTTTCTTGATGTTCTTCAGGCCTTCAGTCCAGCCCGGGATCACACCGTCCAGACGGAAGGAGAGAGGCTCACCACGGGTATAAGAGTTATCGAACTCTTTACCGTCGATCAGCGTACCTTTGTAGTTCACCACAACGGTGTCGCTGTCTTTAGGCGCATCGCCGGTACCTTCTTTCTCAACTTTATAGATCAGGCCAGTAGAAGACGTTTTAACGCCTTTCTCTTTAGCGAACTTGTCGCGGTAGGCTTTGCCTTTCGCTTCGTTATCTTTAGCGTCTGCTTCCATCTTGGTCTGAGCGGCGCCTTTCACGCGCGCTTCAAACGCTTGCAGAGTCTGCTCGATTTCCTGGTCAGACAGTTTGCTCTTGTCTGCGAACGCATCCTGAACCCCTGCGATCAGCTGGTTTTTGTCCAGTTTGATGCCCAGTTTCTCTTGTTCTTTCAGAGAGTTTTCCATGTAACGACCCAGAGACGCGCCAAGTGCGTAGGCGGATTTCTGGTCGTCATTTTTGAATGCCGCTTTGCTGTCTGTAGTCGCAGCAGGCTTCGCAGCAGTATCAGCAGCGAAAGACAGCGGCGCATTGAGCGCTACAGCCATAGTGGTCGCCAGCAGCGTAACTTTAAACAGTGATTTCATCCATATCTCCAGGACCTGAGGTCTCTCACCCCAGTGTTAAACGTAAATGAGTGACGTACTATAAAACGTTGTGGAAGAAATCTACAGACAGACTCCCCCGAATGTCGCTTCTTTTCAGACTATTTTTGTTTAAATAAGTTTCTTGTCAGGGAGATGGATACTGTACTTAAGGAAAAAGTCAGCTAAACTTCGCCGCCGCTGGTCCATTATGGCGAATGAGAGATAAACGAGGTGAATGATGAAGGATACAACGATCGAAGCGAGACTGGCTGAGCTGGAAAGCCGCCTGGCTTTTCAGGACATCACCATCGAAGAACTGAATCAGACCGTGACGGCCCATGAGCTTGAAATGGCAAAACTGCGCGATCACATGCGCCTGCTGACGGAAAAGCTGAAGGCCACGCAGCCGTCAAACATTGCCTCTCAGTCAGAAGAGACGCCACCACCTCATTATTGAGGCGTAAAAAAAGCGGGATTATCCCGCTTTTTTATTTTCCGGAGTACGGAATCAGTGGCAACCGCAGCCGCCGTTACCGCAACCACCTTTACCGTGGCCGTGGTCATGACCATGGTCGTGGCCGTGACCACCGCAGCAGCCGTCGTGGCCGTGATCGTGGTCATGGTCGTGACCGTGCGCACCGTGAACGTGGCCATGAGCCAGCTCTTCTTCGGTCGCTTCACGGATCGCAACAACTTCTACGTTGAACTTCAGGTTCTGACCCGCCAGCATGTGGTTGCCGTCAACCACAACGTGGTCGTCTTCAACTTCAGTGATTTCAACCGGAACCGGACCCTGGTCAGTTTCCGCCAGGAAGCGCATGCCAACCTGCAACTCTTCAACGCCCATGAATACGTCTTTAGGAACGCGCTGAACCAGGTTGTCGTCATACTGACCGTAAGCGTCGTTCGCGCCTACAGCAACGTCGAATTTGTCGCCAACTTCATGACCTTCCAGCGCCGTTTCCAGGCCGGAAATCAGGGAACCGTGACCATGCAGGTAGTCCAGCGGCGCACTCACCGGAGACTCATCAACCAACACACCGTCTTCTGTACGTACCTGATAGGCCAGGCTGACCACCAGGTCTTTTGCTACTTTCATGATATCTCCTGAGCGTGGGAAAATTGCTGGCGCAGATTGTAGCGGAAATCTGCACCCGTGTACCCTTAAGCTTAAAAAAACTCAGAGCATATCGCTAGTCTGGATGAAAAATGCCGATCACTTGCTCTTCATTGCGAACATGATCGCGGGCTTCTTTGTCGGCCTCACGCATCTGGTGACCGCACTTAACACATTCAACGATATCGATATTATTTTCACGCCACATGGCCAGCGTATCTTGCGCCTGGCAGGATGGGCATTTTGCGCCCGCGATAAAGCGTTTACGTACAGCCATCTTTCGTTACCCTTTATTCAAATTCATCCCAGCCGTCGAGCTGGCGTCGTTCCTGTTGCATCTCACGCTGGAAGATCTCCTCCAGTTCGCGACGCGCTTCCCGCACGCGGGAGATCTGCGCCGTGTCGCTGTGCACGGGCATCAGTTCACGCAGCATTCGCATATCCAGCCGGCGGAAATGCATCTGGGCGCGTTGCGCCTGGTGAGGATGCATACCCAGCGAAACCAGCGCCTTGCGTCCCAGCTCCAGCGCGCTGGAGAAGGTTTCGCGGGAGAAGTGTTTCACACCCGCCTGCAAAAGTTCGTGAGCCTCCACACGTCCACGCGCACGCGCCAGAATATGCAGATGCGGGAAATGCTGCTGGCACAGCTCCACCAGCTTCATCGTGTCTTCCGGATCGTTGCAGGTGATGACGATGGACTCCGCAGCCTCTGCCCCCGCCGAGCGCAACAGCTCAAGCTGCGTCGCATCGCCGTAGTACACCTTATAACCATATTTGCGCATCAGGTTGACGGCGCTGATATCGCGCTCCAGCACCGTGATGCGCATTTTATTCGCCATCAACAGGCGACCAATCACCTGTCCGAAGCGACCAAAGCCCACGACGATCACCTGCGGTTTATCATCTTCCACCCACGGCGCTTCGTCTTCATCGTCTGCGGGATTCAGGCGGCGCGACAGCAGTTTGTCCACCAACTTCATCAGCAGCGGGGTGGTCATCATCGACAGCGTAACCGTCACCAGCAGCAGCGCCATCTGGTCATCTTTGAACAGCTTCTGAGACGACGCCGTGGAAAACAGCACAAACGCAAATTCTCCACCCTGGCTTAACACGCTGGAAAACTGCATTCTTTCCGAGCTGCGCAGCCCGTAAATCCTCGCGAGGAGATACAGCACCAGCGTTTTGACCGCCACCAGCACGGCGACACTCGCAATAACCCACAGCAGATGGGTATAGAGCACGCCAAGATTAAGCGCCATACCCACCGAGATAAAGAACAGCCCTAACAGCAGCCCCTTAAACGGATCGATGGCGGTCTCCAGCTCGTGGCGGTACTCGCTTTCCGCAAGCAGCACCCCGGCGATAAACGTCCCAAGCGCCATCGACAGCCCCAGCGCATCCATAAACAGCGCTGAGCCAAGCACCAGCAGCAGCGTTGCGGCGGTGAATACCTCGCGCACGCCGGATGCGGCAATAAACCGGAACACCGGACGCAGTAAAAACCGTCCGCCGATCAGCATCCCCGCGAAGGCCAGCACCTTCATGGAGATCTTCATCCAGTCGAAATGATCGTCTCCGGATCCCGCCAGCAGCGGCACCAGCGCCAGCGCCGGGATCACTGCTAAATCCTGGAACAGCAGCACCGAAAAACCCAGTTGCCCCGCCTCGTTGCGGTTCATCCCTTTGTCGCGCATCAGCTGAAGCGCCATCGCCGTCGACGACATCGCAAGACCGATCCCGCCAATCACTGCGGCCTGCCAGGAAAACTGCGTCAACATCAGCAGTCCCGCGAGAATGGCCGCGCTGAGCAACACCTGCGCCGCCCCGACGCCAAAAATAGATTGCCGCAGCTGCCACAGCTTGGAGGGGTTCAGCTCCAGGCCGATGATGAACATCAGGAAGACCACGCCCAGCTCGGAGAAGTGGAGAATTTCATCCACATCGCTGATAAACCCAAGCCCCCAGGGGCCAATGGCTATCCCCGCCAGCAAATAACCCAGCACCGCGCCAATACCGAGACGCGCGGCAAGCGGGACCGCGACGACGGCGGCAAACAAAAACAGCACCCCGGCAAGGAGTAAATTCGAACCGTCCATTAGCGTCCTCCCGCCGGAATCGGTGACGCCAGCCATTCGCCATAGGCCCTGGCATGGCTCGCCAGCGCTTTCGGATCCTGCCGCCGTGCCCAGTAGATAATAATCGGGCTCATCCAGTGCATACGGCACATCGCCGCCGTCAGCTCAAACGGCCGCAGAATGTCGCTCATGGGGTAACGGTTCAGCCCGTCGTGACGGTAAGCGCTTTCCGGCTCACCGGTGGTAATGACACTCCGCCAGTACTTTCCCGCCAGCTGGTTGCCCCCCACCCCGCTGGAGAAGCCCCGGCTCAGCACGCGGTCCAGCCACTCTTTGAGCAGCGCCGGACAGCTGTAGGTATAAAGCGGATGCTGGAACACAATCACGTCGTGCTGACGCAGCAGTTCCTGCTCGTAAGGAATATCGATAAAAAAATCGGGATAGTGCGCGTAGAGATCGTGCACCGTTACGTTACTGAGCTGTGTGGCCGGCTTAAGCAGCACCCGGTTCGCCACCGAGTCCTGTGATTCCGGATGGGCATACAGCAGCAGCACTTTCGCTGTCTGAGACATCACTCCCCTCCCGGTTCTGTTTTTGTGTATTGTTGTCGTTTTGGGCTACCATGGCGGCCCGGTGGGGAAAATGGCCCACACCTTACATTATCATAATGACAAATTAACATAGTCGGAACATACGGCGCTTCTATGATTGTTTTCTCCTCGTTACAAATTCGTCGCGGCGTGCGCGTCCTGCTGGATAACGCGACTGCTACCATCAACCCGGGCCAGAAAGTGGGGCTGGTCGGCAAAAACGGCTGCGGTAAATCCACCCTGCTGGCGCTGCTGAAAAACGAGATAAGCGCGGATGGCGGTAACTTTACCTTCCCGGGCAACTGGCAGCTCGCCTGGGTGAACCAGGAGACGCCCGCGCTGAGCGAACCCGCGCTCGACTATGTTATCGACGGCGACCGTGAATACCGCAAGCTCGAAGCGGAGCTCAACGCCGCCAACGAGCGCAACGACGGCCACGCCATCGCCACCGTCCACGGCAAGCTGGACGCCATCGATGCCTGGACCATTCGCTCCCGCGCCTCCAGCCTGCTGCACGGCCTGGGTTTCAGCAACGAACAGCTTGAACGCCCGGTGAGCGATTTCTCCGGCGGCTGGCGTATGCGCCTTAACCTGGCGCAGGCGCTGATCTGCCGCTCCGACCTTTTGCTGCTCGATGAACCCACCAACCACCTCGATCTTGATGCGGTTATTTGGCTGGAGAAGTGGCTCAAGAGCTATCAGGGCACTCTGATTCTGATCTCCCACGACCGCGACTTCCTCGATCCGGTGGTGGATAAAATCATTCATATCGAACAGCAAAGCATGTTCGAATACACTGGCAACTACAGTTCTTTCGAGCGCCAGCGCGCGACGCGCCTTGCCCAGCAGCAGGCGATGTATGAAAGCCAGCAGCAGCGCGTGGCGCACCTGCAAAGCTTTGTGGATCGCTTCAAGGCGAAGGCGTCAAAAGCCAAGCAGGCGCAGAGCCGCATCAAGATGCTGGAACGTATGGAGATGATTGCCCCCGCGCACGTGGATAACCCGTTCCACTTCAGCTTCCGCGAGCCGGAGAGCCTGCCGAACCCGCTGCTGAAAATGGAAAAAGTGAGCGCGGGCTACGGCGATCGCATTATTCTCGACTCTATCAAGCTCAACCTGGTGCCAGGTTCACGCATTGGTCTGCTGGGACGTAACGGCGCCGGTAAATCGACGCTGATCAAGCTGCTGGCGGGCGAGCTTAACCCGGTCAGCGGCGAAATCGGCCTGGCGAAAGGCATCAAGCTTGGCTACTTCGCCCAGCATCAGCTGGAATTTTTACGCGCGGATGAATCGCCGATCCAGCACCTGGCGCGCCTGGCGCCGCAGGAGATGGAGCAGAAGCTGCGCGACTACCTCGGCGGCTTTGGCTTCCAGGGCGATAAGGTGACTGAAAACACCGAGCGCTTCTCCGGCGGCGAAAAGGCCCGTCTGGTGCTGGCGCTGATCGTCTGGCAGCGTCCAAACCTGCTGCTGCTTGATGAACCGACCAACCACCTCGATCTCGACATGCGCCAGGCGCTGACCGAAGCGCTGATAGAGTTCGAAGGGGCGCTGGTTGTCGTATCGCACGACCGCCACCTGATCCGCTCCACCACCGACGATCTCTACCTGGTGCACGGTGGCAAAGTGGAGCCGTTCGACGGCGATCTGGAAGATTACCAGCAGTGGCTGACGGACGTGCAGAAGCAGGAAAACCAGCCGGAAGAGTCAGCGAAAGACAACGCCAACAGCGCCCAGGCGCGTAAAGACCAGAAGCGCCGTGAAGCGGAACTGCGCACCCAGACGCAGCCGCTGCGTAAAGAGATTGCCCGTCTCGAAAAAGAGATGGAGAAGCTCAACGCCACGCTTGCTGCCGTCGAAGAGAAGCTGGGCGACAGCGAACTGTACGATCAGAGCCGCAAAGCGGAGCTGACGGACTGTCTGCAAACTCAGGCGAAAACCAAATCCAGCCTCGAAGAGTACGAAATGGCGTGGCTGGACGCGCAGGAACAGCTGGAAGCGATGCTGCAAGCCGACTAACACGCCGGGAGGGTTATGGGCTTCGATACCACGAGCGAGATTACATTCCGTAAGCTCAGCATCTTCATGACGTTCATGGAGAAGGGCAATATCGCACGTACCGCAGAAACGCTTGGCCTGAGCGGTGTCAGCGTGCACCGTGCGCTGCATACCCTCGAAGAGAATGTCCGCTGCCCGCTCTTTGCTCACAAAGGGCGTAACCTGATTGCCCTCCCCTCCGCGTGGACGCTGCTGGAGTATTGCCAGGAGGTGATGCAGGTGATGGAGCGTGGGCTGGAAGAGTCGCGCAAGATCGCCGGTATCGGCCAGGGACGGTTGCGCGTCGGCACGCTCTACTCGCTGACGCTGGAAACCGTGCCGCGCCTGATAATGGGCATGAAGCTGCGCCGTCCGGATCTGGAGATGGATCTGACGATGGGCTCGAACGAAACCCTGCTCCATATGCTGGATGAGGGGTCGCTGGATGCGATTTTAATCTCTATTTCCGAAAGCGATATCGACCGTAACAGCCTCGAAGTGCTTCCTCTGTTCCATGACGATATTTTCCTTGCCGCACCGGCCTCTGCCACGCTGAATACCAGCGGCCCCGCCGATCTGCGTGATTATAAAGATCAGAAGTTTGTCGCCCTCGCGGAAGGGTTCGCCACTTACGCCGGGTTTCAGGAAGCGTTTCATATTGCCGGTTTCGAGCCGGAGATTGTGACCCGCGTGAACGACATTTTCTCAATGCTCAGCCTGGTGCAGGCGGGCGTCGGCTTTACGCTGATGCCGGGAAGGATGAAGAAGGTCTACGAGAATTCCGTGCAACTGTTGAAGCTGGCGGAGCCGTACCAGATGCAGCAGCTGATCGCGATTGTCTTTGCCCGCAACCGCGAGCAGGATCCGAGCCTGCGCGCGCTGGCCGCCGAAGGGCGGATGTATGCCAGAAGTTTGCAGGACGGAGCCTGAGGCCTTGCCGGGTGGCGACGCGTTGCGCCTTACCCGGCCTACAAAATAATACAACCGAACCCGTAGGCCCGGTAAGGCGCAGCCGCCACCGGGCAAAAAAACTCATGCACGAAGCCGCCCCGCCAGATGCACCGCCACGTCCACCCCGCTGCGCTCCAGCGAAATGGATTCACCTTCCCACGCCGCCTGCCGCGTCAGACAGGTCAGGATGCCCCCTGGCGGCATCTCAATCGCCAGCCGCGCTTCACGCTCGTTAGCGGAAATCACCGCCTCCTGCCAGCGCACGGTTCGCGCCATATTCATCGCCAGATCGTCGGCAATTTTCTCCGGCTGCCAGAGCACGCGTCCGGTACTGCCGCTCAGGTACGCACAGCGCGGACGTGAAAGCGTGACCGAATTAAATGCTGCCACCAGCTTCTGCGCCGGTTCCGCCAGCAGTTCACAGTGCGACGGTACGCTCACCGCCAGCCGCTTAGCCTTGCTCGCGCCTTTTGCCAGGGCGCGCTCCGCCACCTGCGCCATGCCGTCATCGGTTCCGGCAATCACGATCTGCGTTTCGGCGTTCAGGTTAGCAATATAGGTTCCTGTCCCCTGAAGCAGGTTTTCCACCTGGGGCAGGGTCAACCCCATAATCGCCGTCAGGCCGTAGCCGTGCGGATACGCCTGCTCCATCAGATCGCCGCGCAGCGCCACCAGCTTCAGCGCGTCCGTAAAATCCAGCGCACCGGCGATAACCGCCGCAGGATAAGCGCCAATGGACAGCCCGCTGACGATATCCGGCGACACGCCGCGACGTTCCAGCTCGCGCGCCCACGCCACACCGGCAATCAACAGCGAAAGCTGAACCGCGCGGGTGTGGGTTAACGAGCCTTCGCTGTCCAGGGTATCGACTTCCGCCCCCAGCACAGCGCGGGCCTGCTCCAGCTCCGTTCCCGGCAGGTTTTGCAGCATACCCTCATGCTGTGTGCCCTGCCCCGGAAAGGTAAACAGTATTTTCATTACTCCTCCCTGTGCCATGGATCCGCCACCAGGCGTGGTCCACATTGCGTTTTTAGCAGCGTTTTGCCGTCGCGCAACCATTCCGCCAGCGCGAATCCGCCCTCGGGCGTGTCCACCTGCGTATCCGCCCGACACAACGCACGGCTGAGCTGAGCCTGCCAGCCAGTAAACGCCTCAGGGGAAACGGCACGCGGGGCGCGGATCAGCAGATCGAGATCGCTGTCGGCGTGGATCACCGGAATGCCGGTCGCCAGCGCGTAACCCGTACTGCCGGTTATCCCCCACGTCCACGGCCACGACTGCTGCGCAAGCTGAAGCGCCACCTGAACCGGCGGCTGGGTGATAAACGGCGAACGCAGCAGGTCGGCGGCAACGCTCAAATCTTCGGGCGACACAACGCGCAACACGTTCTCAGGCTTCACCCATCCGGCCGCCCGCTGGTCGCGGCGCAATCCGCGCACGCCAACGGGAATACGGCCTTCATTATCAACATCACGCCGCACCACTACCGGTAGCCCGGTATGCCAGGCCGCGTCCACCCAGGATTCGGTAATCCCTTCCAGGGCGTCGCGCGCGGTAAGCCAGATGAGGTCATGTGGGCGTAATGTTGTGGTCATGATTACATTCCTGAAGTCAGCGAGATAAACAGCGGCAGCGACAGGATACACAGTACGGAGCTCAACAGCAGCACGGCTTCAGCATCCGGCGACTGCACGCCAAAGCGGTTACCGAACACCACGCCAAAGAAGCCCGCGGACAGCGCAATCATCAGGATGGCGGTGATCGCCACAGAACCGTGCAGACCGAAGATTAAAACGATACCCCAGGCAATCGCTGGCTGGATCAGCAGCTTGGCGATAGTGGAAGTGATCACCATGGTGTTGATCTGAAGTTTACGCGCGGAGAGGATCACCCCGGTCAGGAACAACGCCGCAGCGGTCGCAGACAGTCCCAGCGGTTTAATCGCCGCCAGTACCAGCTCCGGCATTTTGATGCCGATAGCGGACAGGATCACACCCAGCAGCGGGCCCATCACGATCGGTTTTTTAATGGAACGCCACATCAGCACCGGCAGCATGGAAAGCGTTGAACCCGAGTTATTGCCTTCGGCGCGGGCTTTCTCACGCTCCAGAATCAGCAGGCAGAACGGGGTCATCAACACTGAACCACAGGCGATGGAGACCGCCACGGACAGTGAGGTTGAAGGGCCTTCGCCCAGCACGCTGCCCAGAATCGGCAGGCCAAGCGCCGCGTAGTTTGGCAGGGCGACGGTAAGCGTCAGCACGGCCGCATCCTGCGGGGATTTTTTAAACACTTTCGTCGCGAGGAAGTAGATGACCGCATAGGTGATCCACATCGCCAGGGTGAGCACCAGGATCAGCGGCGACTGCGCCACGATGCCGGTCCACGGGGTTTGCACGGTGGCGCTGAACAGCGCAGCCGGGAGTGCAAAATCCATCACGAAGATATTCAGCAGGGAAACATTTTTGTTATCGACCATCTTTGCCTTACCGGCCCAGAATCCCAGCAGCATGATGACGAAAATCGGTGCAAGAGCATGAACAATTACGTAAGTCATAAATCACCTGTAGTAAAAAAGTTTAAGCACTGGCGCGATGTTTATTATTTTCAGGATGCAGGTTCCCGCGTGGACGCAACGGGCGCGCCCACGGGGTGATGCATCTGGCAGGTCTCTTTTTACTTACCAGCTGGCTCGCATACGTTCACGTACGAGCGCCGAGCTGCGGCGGTTGTCAGCACCCAGACGGTTTTTCAACGTGGTGTCCTGACGAGCGTCGCTGATGGCCTGTTGCAGGGTGGTTTTCACCCGCGTCAGATCGCTTTCGGAAGGGGCATCCGGATTGCTGATATCCAGCAGGTCGGAAAGCAGCCCCAGCGTGGCGTAGTTACTGATGTCGTACGCCATTGGCGGAATGGTTGCAGCCAGTTTTTCCAGCGCCTCAACGGTACGCAGCGTAATGCGCGCCGCAGACTCTTTGCCCATGGCGTGGATCAGCACGCCTTTATCGTTGAAGGCAATCAGACGGTTAGCCTGGTAGCCGTGCGCCAGAAACGCGCCGGACATGGCCTTACCGACGATAAGACCAATCACCGGATGACCCGCCAGCCGCGCGTTAGCGTAGGCGGCAGCGGCGCCGGCCAGCGCCTGGTGGATGCCAAACGCCTCTTCGCGACGGCCATAGGCCTGGCTGGGGACGTCGATTACCGCCACGATCGGGCGCTTCACGGCTTTGTCTGCGTCGGCGGCGACGGTTTCGCTGACCACTTTTGCCAGCGTCCATCCTTCCAGCAGGCCGACTTCACCCTGCGCCGCACGCGGGAAGTGGTTGTTGGCGTCCGGTACCACGGCGATAAAACGCACCGTTTCACCGTTCAGCTCGCCGTCTGCGGCCTGCACGGACGGGCATAACCCCTCCAGACGTTTCGCGTTCGGGGCGAGGGTTTCCAGCCAGAGTTCGCCACGGCTAATTGCGTTAGTCATCATTTCACCTCCCGGGCAAAAAGCGCTTTAATCTGTTCGGCATCGGCCTGTTTGCGGGTGTCGAAATTCGTCAGACGGTTCAGGTAATCGTCGTAGTTATCGGTGCGATGTTTCGCCGGTACGCCTTTGGCGATGGCTTCGTTCATCGCGGCTTTCACCGCGTTCACCCCGTCGCCCACCAGCGCATCCACCAGCCCGCTTTCATAGCGCACTTCGCCGCCGGTCATGCTCCAGATAAACGGACGGTCGCGGGAGTCATACTCTTCAATGCCCGCTTCCTGCTCGATAACCTGCGGACCGTTGAGGCCGAGCCGCGCTTCGCGGGTCACAATCAGGTAGCTGCACAGCGCCGCGGCGATAGACATCCCGCCGAAGCAGCCCACGGTCCCGGCGACAATCCCGACGACCGGGGTATAGCGACGCAGGTCAACGATCGCGGCGTGGATATCGGCAATCGCCGCCAGGCCGAGGTTGGCTTCCTGCAAACGTACGCCGCCGGTTTCGAGGCACAGCACCGCCTGAGTCGGAATGCCGTTGCGGTTATCTTCCGCCGCCAGCTCCAGCGCCGCCGCCATTTTGGCGCCGGACACTTCGCCCATGCTGCCGCCCTGGAAGGTGCCTTCAATCGCCACCACCACCGCAGGCTGGCCGTTAATGGTCCCTTTCGCGACCACCATGCCGTCATCGGCCTGAGGAACAATCCCCTGTGGCCCAAGCCAAGGAGAAATAATGCCTTCAAACGGATCCAGCAGTTCGCGGTAGCTGCCGTCGTCGAGCAGCGCCTGCGCACGCTGGCGCGCTTTTAATTCGATAAAGCTGCTGTCATCACGCATGGTTCACCCCTTCAAAAACCTGTTCGATACGAATGCGTGCCACGCCCGGCGTCGCGCCGAAGTCGTGGATGGTCAGCTTACCTGCGGGCAGGCTGCTGACGGTTTGCAGGCGGTTGAACAATGCCTCCCAGCGCCCGCGGCTGTTGTCGACGGAGGTGGTGATATCAATGGTTAAGGTCTGGCCCGGTTCGGCGGTGAAAAGCACCTCCATATCCCCGGAACCGACTACCCCTGCCAGCGCCCTGCCGCTTACTTCGCGGCTGGCGGGCACGGTCAATGTGATTTTTTCCATAACATCCTCTTAATGCTTTGAATAGGGCGTTTCGACGCGGTCAAGAAACAGCGTGGCGGCAAGCAGGTCTGCGGCTCCGCCCGGCGAGGCGTTAAGCGACAGCATCTGACGGTCTAACCGCGCCAGCGCCTGCTGCCCGGCGAGCGTTGCGCATCCTCCGGCGTTCAGCACCGCACGGGCGCCGTTCTGCATGGCGTCCAGCCCCTCCATGCCGGCGCGCGACAGCACGCAGGTGTCGGTGAGCGAGGTCATGATCGCCATCAGCGCGTCGAGTCTGGCCTGCGTTTCGCTGCTGCCGTTGAGACGGCTGAGGCGAAGCTGCGGCAGCGCGCGCTGCATAACGTGCGGAAACGCCTGCTGAGCCTCTTCACGCGCGCCCGGTACACGGTAGCGGTGCGTGACGCGTAACCCCTTGCTGAACACTTTCGGCGCCGCGTCATCCGGCAGCTTCGCCAGCTGAGCGGCGGTGTTCGCGACGGTTTGCGCCCGGGCATCGCCGCCCAGCATCGCCACCGCGCTCACCAGCAATCCCAGCGCCCAGATCGCGCCACGGTGCGTGTTCACGCCGTCGGTAGCGGCCATCATCTGCCGTTCACCTTCGCGACCCAGGCGGCCAACGGTTTGCCGGAGGGCAATATCCGCCGGACGCTGCCAGCTCTGCTGCGCCAGCGCCTGAAACGTGGGGGTCAGGCTGTGAGCGGAGCGCTCCATCAGCGCAAGCGATAAATCGTGGTGCGCGCCGTTCCCCCGGCTGTCCACCAGACCGGGCTTCGGGCTTAAACGTGCTTCGTCAATCAGACACTGCGTGGCGGTTCGCGCCAGCCATTCGGCACCGCCTTCAACCTGGATCTGGGGCAGAAGTTTCATTACCAGCTCCGGAATTTCGCAGGTGGGTTGTAAAGACCGCCGGACCATTCCACCAGGTCCGCGACGCTACCGGCCGCCAGCAGCGAACGGGTGGCATCGGTACGACGAATGCCCATATCTTCCGGATACACAACCTTGCCGCTCTGGCGCAGTTCCGCCACGCGTTTGGCGTCAACGCCCAGACCGATATCGGTGATACCCGCCACGGCGGCGACCATGGCGCGACGCTCTTCCAGATCTTTCGCCCGGTAGAGGTAAGCAATCCCCTCTTCCGTCAGCACGTGGGTGACGTCATCGCCGTAAATCATGACCGGCGCCAGCGGCATACCGGAGGCTTTCGCGACGTCAACGGCGTCGAGTTTTTCCACGAAGGTTGGCTTCACGCCCGCCTGGAAGGTTTCCACCATCTGCACAACCAGCTTTTTACCGCGCTGCATCGGGTCAGGCTCGGTGATCATGTTCAGCCAGGCCGGTGTGGCGTGGCGACGACCGTGCGGATCGTGGCCCATGTTTGGCGCGCCGCCGAAGCCGGAAAGACGGCCGCGGGTCACGGTTGAGGAGTTAGCGTAACCGTCGACCTGTAGCGTAGAGCCGATAAACATATCGACCGCGTACTGACCAGCCAGCTGACAGAAGGCGCGGTTAGAGCGCATGGAGCCGTCGGCACCGGTAAAGAACACGTCCGGACGGGCGCGGATGTACTCTTCCATTCCCAGCTCGCCGCCGAAGCAGTGGACGCTCTCCACCCAGCCGCTTTCGATGGCCGGGATCAGCGTTGGATGCGGGTTCAGGGTCCAGTGTTTACAGATTTTGCCTTTGAGTCCGAGCTGTTCGCCGTAGGTGGGCAGCAGCAGCTCGATCGCGGCGGTGTTAAAGCCAATCCCGTGGTTCAGGGACTGCACCTGGTGTTCAGCGTAGATGCCTTTAATCGCCATCATCGCCATCAGGATATGTTCCTGTTTGATCAGGCGCGGGTCACGGGTGAAGAGCGGTTCGATAAAGAACGGCTTGTCGGCAACCACCACAAAATCAATCCACGAGCCCGGAATATCCACACGCGGCAGGTCGCACTCGTCGTCCACCAGCTCATTCACCTGCGCGATGACGATGCCGTCATGGAACGCGGCGGCTTCCACCAGCGCCGGAGTATCTTCGGTACTCGCCCCGGTATAGAGGTTGCCTTTGCGGTCCGCTTTAAAACCGGCAATCAGCGCCACGTTTGGCGATAGGTCGACGTATAAACGTGAGTAGAGTTCGATGTAGGTGTGAATCGCCCCGATTTCGAGCTGACCATCCTCCAGCAGTTGGGAGATTCGCAGGCTTTGCGTACCGGAGAAGGAGAAGTCCAGCTTGCGGGCGATGCCTTTCTCAAAGATGTCCAGATGTTCGCTGCGGCCCACGCTCGGCATGATCATATGCAGATCGTGCACGATTTGCGGGTTCACTTCCGCCAGTGAACGGGAAAGGAAATCCGCCTGCTTCTGGTTGTTGCCTTCCAGAACGACTTTGTCGCCTGGTGCGATCAGTTTTTCCAGCATGGCGACAAGATCGCCGGTTGGCAGTACCTTACCCTGCACCGGTACGGACGCCAGACGACGCGCTTTCTCACTGCGTCGGGTGTTCCATTGCCGGGTGGGTGTTTGCCCAGATAACATTATTAACCTCCTGATTCAGCACATCATTCTGATTTGCTTAACGTTGAGTAAAGTGTGCGCTCTGGTGAGAAAGGCATCAATTAAGCGTAGAGCCAAATCATTAGCCTGAGAGTAATAATCAAGGTAAAGAAATGTGATCGGGATCAGTTCATGTTTCGGAAAAACGGGCTAAACGGGGTACAATTCGGAAGGTATAGTTAATTTCTGACAAGAATCAGCATCGCCCTTATGACCCAAATCATTCCCTCAGACTTCGACATTGCAGCCGAAGAGAGCGCAGAGTTCGTGCCCATGCGCGGTGTGGCTAACCCTCACCTGCAAACCATGCTGCCGCGCCTGATCCGCCGCAAGGTACAGTTCACCCCGCACTGGCAACGCCTGGATTTGCCGGATGGCGACTTTTTGGATCTCGCCTGGAGCGAAGATCCGGATCGGGCCAGACATAAACCCCGTCTGGTGGTGTTTCACGGTCTGGAAGGCAGCCTGCACAGCCCTTACGCACACGGTCTCATTGAGGCGGCGAAAGCCCGCGGCTGGCTTGGGGTGGTGATGCATTTTCGCGGATGCAGCGGCGAGCCTAACCGTCAGAAACGCATTTATCACTCGGGTGAAACCGAGGACGGCACCTGGTTCCTGCGCTGGCTAAGAGACCATTTCGGCGAGGCGCCAACGGCAGCGGTGGGGTATTCGCTGGGCGGCAATATGCTGGCCTGCCTGCTGGCGAAGGAGAGCGACGCCGTACCGCTGGATGCGGCGGTGATCGTCTCTGCGCCCTTTATGCTGGAGCAGTGCAGCTATCATATGGAAAAGGGGTTTTCGCGAGTGTACCAGCGCTACCTGCTCAACCTGCTGAAAGCCAACGCCGCGCGCAAGCTGAAGGCCTATCCAGATACGCTGCCTGTGACGCTGCAACAGCTCAAACGCGTGAAGCGCCTGCGCGAGTTTGATGATTTGATCACCTCCAAAATTCACGGCTTTGCCGATGCGATTGACTATTACCGTCAGTGCAGCGCCATGCCTTTACTGAACCAAATCACGAAACCTACGCTGATTATCCACGCCAAAGATGATCCGTTTATGGATCATCACTCGATTCCGGCGCCCGATCATCTGCCGGCCAACGTGGAGTATCAGCTCACCCAATTCGGCGGACACGTCGGCTTTGTCGGCGGCACGCTGCGTCGGCCCAAAATGTGGCTTGAGACGCGTATTCCCGACTGGTTAACGGCTTATCTGGACGGTAAAAAATGATTATTCCCTGGCAGGATCTCTCTCCCGACACGCTCGATAATCTGATTGAAAGCTTTGTCTTGCGCGAAGGCACCGATTATGGTGAACATGAACGTTCGCTTGAACAAAAGGTCAACGATGTTAAGCGCCAGCTTAAAAGCGGCGACGTGGTGCTGGTATGGTCCGAACTGCATGAGACGGTCAATATCATGCCCCGCAACGCGTTTCACGGCTGATCTTTACACTTTTCCAGTCAGGGAGTTGCTATGTCTGCCAGACATCCGGTTATTGCCGTTACGGGTTCGAGTGGGGCGGGAACCACTACCACCAGCCTCGCCTTCCGCAAGATCTTCGCCCAGCTTAACTTACGGGCGGCAGAGGTAGAAGGCGACAGCTTTCACCGCTACACGCGCCCGGAGATGGATATGGCCATCCGCAAGGCGCGCGATCTGGGTAAACACATCAGCTACTTCGGCCCGGAGGCCAATGACTTCGGCCTGCTGGAGCAAACCTTCCGTGAATACGGGCAAAGCGGTACCGGGCAGTCCCGCAAGTATCTCCACACCTACGATGAAGCCGTGCCCTGGAACCAGGTCCCCGGCACGTTCACGCCCTGGCAGCCGCTGCCGGAACCGACTGACGTGCTGTTTTACGAAGGATTGCACGGCGGCGTGGTGACGCCTCAGCACGACGTGGCGCGCCACGTGGATTTGCTGGTGGGGGTGGTGCCGATTGTTAACCTTGAGTGGATCCAGAAGCTGACGCGTGACATGAGCGAGCGCGGCCATTCGCGAGAGGCGGTCATGGACTCGGTGGTGCGCTCCATGGAAGATTACATCAACTTCCTGACGCCGCAGTTCTCCCGAACCCACATTAACTTCCAGCGCGTCCCCACCGTGGACACCTCCAACCCGTTCGCTGCAAAAAGCATCCCTTCCCTGGACGAGAGCTTTGTGGTGATCCACTTCCGCAACCTGGAAGGCATTGATTATCCCTGGCTGCTGGCGATGCTACAGGGTTCGTTTATTTCGCACATGAATACGTTAGTGGTACCGGGCGGAAAAATGGGGCTGGCAATGGAGCTGATCATGACACCGCTGGTGCAGCGACTGATGGAAGGAAAGCAGATCGCGTGAATTGTTTTGCCCGGTGGCGCTGCGCTTACCGGGCCTACGGGCGTGCTTTTGTAGGGCGGGTCAGCGAAGCGCCACCCGCCAAAAAATTAAGCCGCGATCACTTCATAAGAATGGGTGATTTTTACCGCTTTCTCCAGCATTAGCGCCACAGAGCAGTATTTCTCCGCAGACAGGTCAACCGCACGCGAGACCGCCGCATCCTTCAATTCTTTGCCGGTGACGATAAAGTGCAGATTAATATGCGTAAACAGGCGGGGCGCCTCTTCACGACGTTCCGACGTCAGCTTCACTTCACAATCGGTCACGTCATGACGGCCTTTTTGCAGGATCGACACCACGTCGATCGCACTGCATCCGCCTGCCGCCATCAGCACCATTTCCATTGGGCTTGGCGCTTTATCGCCGGAGTTGCCATCCATCAAAACCTGGTGCCCGGAAGCAGACTCGCCCAGGAACGTTAACCCTTCAACCCATTTCACACGCGCTTGCATATTCACTCACTCCAACGTTGCATTTTTTATGACAGATTACGTGTACGTTACATTTCTCGCAACGGAAGGCGACTTGCGTCATGCTGAAGCGAGACACCAGGAGACACGCGGCGAAAGCTATGCTAAAACACTCTGGATGCTACAGTAATACATTGACGTTACACATGTATGCAGAGGACATCAAACTTTACTGGCTGCGAAACGTTACGACAGCCGACTTCCCAGGTATGGGTAAGAATTCGATTGCAACCCCAGAGTCCGGATGCATCTTATGACTCTGGTGACAGCTTATAACAGAGGATAACAGCGCATGGTGCTTGGCAAACCGCAAACAGACCCGACTCTCGAATGGTTCTTGTCTCATTGCCACATTCATAAGTACCCATCAAAGAGCACGCTGATTCACCAGGGTGAAAAAGCGGAAACGTTGTATTACATCGTTAAAGGCTCGGTGGCCGTGCTGATCAAAGATGAAGAAGGGAAAGAGATGATCCTTTCTTATCTGAACCAGGGCGATTTTATCGGTGAACTGGGCCTGTTTGAAGAAGGCCAGGAACGTAGCGCCTGGGTTCGTGCAAAAACAGCATGTGAAGTGGCTGAAATTTCTTACAAGAAATTCCGTCAGCTGATTCAGGTCAACCCTGACATCCTGATGCGTCTTTCTTCCCAGATGGCACGCCGTCTGCAAGTGACCTCTGAGAAGGTGGGTAACCTCGCCTTCCTGGACGTGACCGGTCGTATCGCGCAGACGCTGTTGAACCTGGCGAAACAGCCAGACGCCATGACCCACCCTGACGGTATGCAAATTAAAATTACCCGTCAGGAAATCGGTCAGATCGTCGGCTGCTCCCGTGAAACAGTGGGCCGTATCCTGAAGATGCTGGAAGACCAGAACCTGATCTCTGCCCACGGTAAAACTATCGTGGTCTACGGAACCCGTTAATTTCGGTCAAACGGCGTGCCGCCGCAGGGTGGCACGCCGTTTTTGTCTCTACTCCTCATGTGGCGCAGGCTGATCTATCACCCGGAAGTTAACTACGCACTACGACAAACGCTGGTGTTGTGTCTTCCCGTGGCCGTGGGCCTGATTCTCGGACATCTTCAGCAAGGCCTGCTGTTTTCCCTCGTGCCCGCCTGCTGCAACATTGCCGGTCTGGATACACCGCATAAACGCTTTTTTAAACGTCTGATTATTGGCGGCTGCCTGTTTGCCGGCTGTAGCCTTGCCGTACAACTCTTACTGGCCCGCGACATTCCTCTGCCGTTGATCCTGACCGTGCTGGCGATGACGCTCGGCGTCACCGCCGAAATCAGCTCGCTGCACGCCCGGCTGCTTCCCGCGTCGCTGATTGCCGCCATCTTCACCTTAAGCCTTGCGGGCAATATGCCGGTGTGGGAGCCATTGCTGATTTACGCCCTCGGCACGCTATGGTACGGGCTGTTTAACTGGTTCTGGTTCTGGCTGTGGCGGGAACAGCCGCTGCGCGAATCCCTGAGCCTGCTCTACGTGCAGCTTGCTGAATACTGCGAAGCAAAATACACCCTGCTCACTCAACATACCGACCCGGAAAAATCCCTGCCGCCGCTGCTGGCGCGCCAGCAAAAAGTGGTGGATCTGATCAGCCAGTGCTATCAGCAGTTGCACATGCTTGCCGCCAACAAAAATCATGAATACAAGCGGCTGCTGCGAACCTTCCAGGTCGGGCTGGATTTGCAGGAGCATATCTCCGTCAGCCTTCATAATCCGGAAGAGGTGCAAAAGCTGGTGGAGCGCAGCCATGCGGAAGCGGTGATCCGCTGGAACGCGCAGACCGTCGCGGCCCGCCTACGGGTGCTGGCTGACGATATCCTCTATCACCGCTACCCGACGCGCTTTAACATGGACAAACAGCTCGGCGCGCTGGAAAAGATTGCGCGTCAGCACGCGGATAACCCGGTCGGGCAATTTGCTGCCTGGCATTTCAGCCGCATCGCCCGGGTGTTACGCACCCAGCGCCCGCTTTATGCCCGGGACCTGATGGCCGATAAGCAAAAACGGCTGCCGCTACTGCCCGCGCTCAAAAGCTATCTTTCACTGAAATCTTCCGCCCTGCGCAATGCCGCGCGGATCAGTGTGATGCTGAGCATCGCCAGCCTGATGGGAATGGCCCTGCACCTGCCGAAACCCTACTGGATCTTAATGACCGTGCTGTTTGTCACCCAGAACGGCTATGGCGCCACGCGGGTGCGCATTCTGCATCGGGCGGGCGGTACGATGGCGGGGCTGATTATCGCGGGCGTGACGCTGCACTTCCACGTGCCGGAAGGCTATACCCTGGCCGGTATGCTGGCGATCACGCTGGTGAGCTACCTGATCATCCGCAAAAACTACGGCTGGGCGATGGTGGGCTTTACGGTGACGGCGGTGTATACCCTGCAACTGCTCACGCTTAACGGGGAACAGTTTATTATTGCCCGGCTGGTCGATACGCTGATTGGCTGCCTGATCGCCTTTGGCGGCATGGTCTGGCTGTGGCCGCAGTGGCAGAGCGGGCTGCTCAGGCAGAACGCCCACGACGCGCTGGAAGCTGACCAGCAGGCCATTCGTCTTATTCTGAGCGATGACCCGCAGCCCTCTCCGCTGGCCTACGAGCGCATGAAGGTCAACCAGGCGCATAACGCCCTGTTCAACTCCCTTAACCAGGCCATGCAGGAGCCGGGCTTTAACGCGCACTATCTGGCTGACATGAAGCTGTGGGTCACGCACAGCCAGTTTATCGTCGAGCACATCAATGCCATGACCACGCTGGCGCGGGAGCACACGATGCTGACGCCGGATCTGGCGCAGCGCTATTTGCAGTCGTGTGAAATTGCGTTGCAGCGCTGTCAGCAGCGTCTGGAGTATGACGCGCCGGGCGAGTCAGGGGATTCGAACATTCTGGAAGCGCCGGAGACGCTGACCCACGGGCCGATGAGCACCCTTGAGCAGCATTTGCAGCGTGTTCTCGGGCACCTGAACACCATGCACACCATTTCGTCGGTGGCATGGCGTCAGCGCCCGCATCACGGGATTTGGTTAACGCGCCGGTTAAAACGAACCGCGTATTAGCCGCTGACGATCTTCGCGACCGCCGCGGCAAAACGGGTTAATCCGTCTTCGATGTCTTTGTCCTCCACCACCAGCGATGGCGCAAAGCGCATCACGTCCGGCCCGGCGTTGAGCACCATGACGCCTTCGTGCGCGGCGGCGTGCAGGAAATCGCGCGCGCGGCCTTTGTACTGTGGCTTCAGCTCGGCGCCGATCAGCAGCCCCATCCCGCGGATTTCGCTGAAGACATCAAACTGTTCGTCAATCTGCTGAAGATGTTTCACAAACAGGTCGCGTTTCGCATTCACGCCCTTCAGGACGTCCGGCGTATTAATGATGTCGAACGCCGCACCCGCCACGGCGCACGCCAGCGGATTACCGCCGTAGGTAGAGCCGTGTGAGCCCACATGAAATGCGGAAGCGATATCCTGGGTGGTGAGCACCGCACTGACCGGGAAACCGCCGCCGAGCGCTTTCGCGCTGGTCAGAATATCCGGCGTTACGCCGTAGTGCATATAAGCAAACAGGTCTCCGGTACGCCCCATCCCACACTGCACTTCATCAAACACCAGCAGCGCCTGGTGCTCGTCGCACAGCTCGCGCAGCCCTTGCAGAAATTCCGGGGTGGCCGCCGTGACGCCGCCTTCCCCCTGAATGGGCTCGACCACCACGGCACAGGTGTGATCGTCCATCACCGCTTTAACGGCGTGCAGATCGTTAAACGGCACGTGGATGATATCCGCAGGTTTCGGACCAAAGCCGTCGGAATACTTCGGCTGGCCGCCAACGGAAACGGTAAAGAAGGAGCGACCGTGGAAGGCGTTATGGAAGGCGATGATTTTGGTTTTGTACGGGCTATGACGCGTGGTTGCGTAGTAGCGCGCCAGCTTAAAGGCGGTTTCGTTGGCTTCGGTGCCGGAGTTCATAAACAGCACGCGTTCGGCGAAGGTGGCATCAATGATCTTACGCCCCAGACGCAGCGCCGGTTCGTTGGTGAATACGTTGCTGGTGTGCCACAGCGTTTCGCCCTGCGTTTTAAGCGCGTCCACCAGCGCAGGATGGCAATGGCCCAGCGCCGTCACTGCAATACCGCCTGCGAAATCAACATACTCGTTGCCCTGCTGATCCCAGACGCGGCTGCCTCTGCCTTTTACCGGGATAAACTCAGCCGGTGCATAAATCGGCAGGATCACTTCATCGAATGTCGCGCGGGTAATTGCTGGTTGTTCAGTTGCCATGTCATGACCATCCATTTTTATGTCACATTGATTGTGAAAATATAATCACAAAATATGCATAAAAAATCACAACAAGGCAACAGATATTCAGCGATTAAGGAAATTGGCCAGCAGCGCGTGACCCTGTTCGCTGAGAATGCTTTCCGGGTGGAACTGCACCCCTTCCAGATCGTACTCGCGGTGGCGAATGCCCATGATCTCCTGCGTCTCGCTCCAGGCGGTGACCTCAAAGCAGGCCGGCAGGGTCGGCGGATCAATGATCAGAGAATGGTAGCGCGTCACGGTTAACGGATTGTTTAGCCCCAGGAATACGCCGGTACCGGTGTGCGTGATCGGTGAGGTTTTGCCGTGCATGACTTTCGCGGCACGGACAATGGTGGCGCCAAAGACCTGCGCAATGGCCTGGTGACCCAGGCAGACGCCCAGAATCGGCAGTTTGCCCGCATAGTGGCGGATCGCCTCCAGCGAGATACCGGACTCCGAGGGGGTACACGGCCCCGGCGAAATCACGATTTTCTGGGGCGCCAGCGCGTCAATGTCAGCCAGCGCGATCTCATCGTTACGGCGGACAACCACCTCTGCCCCCAGCTCACAAAAGTACTGGTAAAGGTTCCAGGTAAAGGAATCGTAGTTATCAATCAGCAGAATCATGGCGGCTCCTGAAAAAATGGCCGCCCTATTTTACGCAGATTCCCGCGCTTCGCTCACAACTTTGGCAAAGATGGCGTTCAGGGCGGTCAAATCCCCCATTGCCCCGCTCTGGTTGGCGGCGGCCCAGTCGTCCGGGTCGATCCCCTGCCAGTTCAGCACATAGCCCGCATGAATAGCCAGTTGTTCAAAGAAGATCCGCTGGGCCACGCCATTACCGCTCATAAACGGATGTAGCATATTGATTTCACAGTAGTAATGACTGATTCTGTCTGTAAACTCTTCTTTCTGAAGGCCCACCAGATATTTATCACTTTCCAGCGAAGCCATCAGCTCATTACCCACCTTCTCGATGTACTCGAAATGGCAAAAAGGAATGTCGCCCTTAGAAATATCGGCGGTGCGCAGCTCGCCCGCGCCTTTCATTTCGTTGCGGAATAAATGGCGGTGAATAAGACACAGATGGGGTAAACCCGGTGCGGAAGGCCCCAGCTCCAGCGTCTCGATGTCGGGTTCAGCGGGACCCTTGCCTTTTTCAAGGAGGCAGCTGGCCTGAAAATTGACCTTACGTTGTTGCTCCCAGAGACGGGATTTTTGCTTGTCGGTGAGTTTTTTCACTACGCCTCCCTGAATAGTCCGTTTGCCACAAGTATAAGCAGCAAAACGCGCTTTCGCAGGGAGGGTGGAAAGACACGGGCAAGATGTGCCCGTGTGAGGGAACGTTACGGTAGCACTTTCGCGGAGAGAATGACGACTGGCTTAGACGGCACATTCTGGTATGGACCGACATCGTGAGTCTGAACCTGAGAGATCTTATCCGCCACGTCCATGCCTTTCACCACTTTGCCGAACACCGCGTAGCCAAAGTCGCGCTGACCGTGGTCCAGGAAGGCGTTATCAGCCACGTTGAGGAAGAACTGGCTGGTGGCGCTGTCTTTGTCCGCCGTACGCGCCATGGAGATGGTGCCGCGCTTGTTCAGCAGGCCGTTGTCAGCTTCATTTTTGATGGGCGGGTTGGGCTGTTTCTGCTGCATCTGCTCGTTAAAACCGCCACCCTGAATCATAAAGCCCGGGATCACGCGGTGGAACGTGGTGTTGTTATAAAAACCACTGTTCACGTAGTCGAGGAAGTTTTTCACCGAAACAGGGGCTTTCTGGCTATCCAGCTCCAGCTCAATATTCCCCGCAGAGGTAGTCAGCAGGACGTGGGGGTCTCCTTTGGCTGCCAGCGCAGCAGGGGAAACGGCAGAAAGAGCAAACACAGCTGCGACAGCCGCCAGTGTTGATTTGAGCATGAGAATTCCTTAACAAAGCGCAGTATAAAAAGCGAATGGCTTGATTCTAAAGAGCAGTATGAACCCAGACCAGTCTTTTACCTAATTTTACCAAATTGAAACAATTATTACCGCGCAAACGATTGTTCAGCCCGCAACGCAATGTGATCTGCATCACGTTAAAGCCTGCAATTGCGCTCAAAATTTCCTGAAAAGATTTAATTAGATCACTTTCGCGACTAAAATCTGCCCGCTCAAACGCAGTCATTGCGTTTTTCTTTACTTTTAACAGGCCAGACATGACTAACAGCAATCGCATCAAGCTCACATGGATCAGCTTCTTCTCTTACGCCCTGACCGGCGCGTTGGTGATCGTCACCGGGATGGTGATGGGAAATATCGCAGACTACTTCCAGCTGCCCGTTTCCAGCATGAGTAATACCTTCACCTTCCTGAACGCGGGGATCCTGATCTCTATTTTCCTTAATGCCTGGCTGATGGAAATCGTGCCGCTGAAAACGCAGCTGCGTTTCGGCTTCGTGCTGATGGTTGCCGCCGTGGCGGGCCTGATGCTGAGCCACAGCATCGCCCTCTTCTCTGCCGCCATGTTCGTGCTGGGCCTGGTGAGCGGGATCACCATGTCGATCGGTACGTTCCTGATTACGCACATGTATGAAGGCCGCCAGCGCGGCGCGCGTCTGCTGTTCACCGACTCCTTCTTCAGCATGGCCGGGATGATTTTCCCGATGGTCGCCGCGTATCTTCTGGCGCGCAGCATTGAGTGGTACTGGGTGTACGCCTGCATTGGTCTGGTCTACGTCGCGATCTTTATTCTCACCTTCGGCTGCGAGTTCCCGGTGCTGGGCAAAAAAGCGCAGACCACATCTGAGCCGGTTGCGAAAGAAAAATGGGGTATCGGCGTACTCTTCCTCTCCATCGCCGCGCTGTGTTACATCCTCGGCCAGCTGGGCTTTATCTCCTGGGTTCCTGAATACGCGAAAGGACTGGGCATGAGCCTGAACGACGCGGGTAAACTGGTGAGCGATTTCTGGATGTCTTACATGTTCGGCATGTGGGCGTTTAGCTTTATCCTGCGCTTCTTCGACCTGCAACGTATTCTGACCGTTCTGGCGGGTCTGGCGACCGTGCTGATGTATCTGTTCATCAACGGTTCCCCGGAGCATATGCCGTGGTTCATCCTGACCCTGGGCTTCTTCTCCAGCGCGATTTATACCTCGATCATCACCCTTGGCTCTCTTCAGACCAAAGTGGCCTCGCCGAAGCTGGTGAACTTCGTGCTGACCTGCGGCACCATCGGCACCATGCTGACCTTCGTGGTCACGGGCCCGATTGTTGCGCACAGCGGCCCGCTGGCGGCGCTGCATACCGCTAACGGTCTGTATGCCGTGGTGTTCATCATGTGCTTCGTGCTGGGCTTTGTGACCCGTCACCGTCAACACAACCCGGCAACAGCTACCCACTAATCGCCATAACCCCTTTGCGTGCTGCAAAGGGGTTTCTCCCTGCTCACCCGCCCTGCCCGCCGATGGGTAAAAACCCCACTAATTTTGTGCAAAAAACGAGCAAGCATAAAAATCAAACAATATCCGTCACTTATAAAAATCCTGACAAATCATAGATATACCCCCTAAGGGGTAGGTGAAGGCGTATTTGATTTGCATCAATAAGTGCCCCTGCTGAATCGTTAAGGTAGGCAGTAATAGAAAAGAAATCGAGGCAAAAATGAGCAAAGTCAGACTCGCTATCATCGGTAACGGCATGGTCGGCCACCGCTTTATTGAGGATCTTCTCGATAAAGCCGATGCCGAGCAGTTCGATATTACCGTGTTCTGTGAAGAACCCCGCAAGGCGTACGACCGTGTGCACTTGTCTTCCTACTTCTCTCACCATACCGCCGAAGAGCTCTCTCTGGTGCGTGAAGGGTTCTACGAGAAGCATGGCGTAAAAGTGCTGGTGGGCGAACGTGCTATCACCATCAACCGTCAGGAGAAAGTGATCCACTCCAGCGCCGGACGTACGGTTTTTTACGATAAGCTGATCATGGCGACGGGCTCGTATCCGTGGATCCCGCCTATTAAAGGGTCGGAAACCCAGGATTGCTTCGTTTACCGTACCATTGAAGACCTCAACGCCATTGAATCCTGCGCACGTCGAAGCAAACGCGGCGCGGTTGTCGGCGGTGGTCTGCTGGGTCTGGAAGCGGCAGGCGCACTGAAAAACCTCGGCGTTGAAACCCACGTCATCGAATTTGCCCCGATGCTGATGGCAGAACAGCTGGACCATATGGGTGGCGACCAGCTACGCCGTAAAATCGAAAGCATGGGCGTGAAGGTTCACACCAGCAAGAACACCAAAGAGATCGTGCAGGAAGGCACCGAAGCGCGTAAAACCATGCGCTTTGCAGACGGCAGCGAGCTGGAAGTGGATTTCATCGTCTTCTCCACCGGTATTCGCCCGCGCGACAAGCTGGCCACCCAGTGCGGTCTGGCCGTTGCGCAGCGCGGCGGGATCATGATCAACGATACCTGCCAGACCTCCGATCCGGATATCTACGCCATCGGCGAATGCGCCAGCTGGAATAACCGCGTATACGGTCTGGTTGCACCAGGGTATAAAATGGCGCAGGTCGCCGTTGACCATATCCTCGGCAACGAAAACGCCTTCACCGGCGCAGACATGAGCGCCAAGCTGAAGCTGCTGGGCGTGGACGTGGGCGGTATTGGTGATGCGCATGGCCGCACCCCGAACTCCCGCAGCTATGTTTATCTGGACGAAAGCAAAGAAGTCTACAAACGTCTCATCGTCAGCCAGGACAACAAAACCCTGCTCGGGGCGGTGCTGGTGGGTGATACCAGCGACTTCGGTAACCTGCTCCAGCTGGTGCTGAACGCCATTGAGCTGCCGGAGAACCCGGACGCGCTAATCCTCCCGGCGCACGCCTCCAGCGGTAAGCCGTCCATCGGCGTGGATAAACTGCCGGACAGCGCGCAAATCTGTTCCTGCTTCGACGTGACCAAAGGCATGCTGATCTCCGCCATTAACAAAGGCTGCCACACTGTTGCGGCGCTGAAGGCGGAAACCAAAGCCGGGACCGGCTGCGGCGGCTGTATTCCTCTGGTCACTCAGGTGCTGAACGCCGAGCTGGCAAAACAGGGCATTGAAGTGAACAACAACCTGTGCGAGCACTTCGCTTACTCTCGCCAGGAGCTGTATCACCTGATCCGCGTGGAAGGCATTAAGTCCTTCGACGAACTGATGGAGAAACACGGCCAGGGCTATGGCTGTGAAGTATGTAAGCCCACCGTCGGTTCCCTGCTGGCGTCCTGCTGGAACGAATATGTGCTCAAACCAGAACACACTCCGCTTCAGGACACCAACGATAACTTCCTGGCGAATATTCAGAAAGACGGGACTTACTCGGTGATCCCGCGTTCTGCCGGAGGGGAAATCACCCCGGAAGGGCTGGTCGCCGTGGGTCGTATCGCCCGTGAGTTTAACCTGTACACCAAAATCACCGGTTCCCAGCGTATCGGCCTGTTCGGTGCGCAGAAAGATGACCTGCCGGAAATCTGGCGTCAGCTGATTGAAGCGGGCTTTGAAACCGGTCACGCGTACGCCAAGGCGCTGCGCATGGCGAAAACCTGCGTGGGCAGCACCTGGTGCCGCTACGGCGTGGGCGACAGCGTGGGCTTCGGCGTAGAGCTTGAAAACCGCTACAAAGGCATCCGTACGCCGCACAAAATGAAGTTCGGCGTCTCAGGGTGTACCCGTGAATGTGCGGAAGCACAGGGGAAAGACGTGGGTATCATTGCCACGGAGAAAGGCTGGAACCTGTACGTGTGCGGTAACGGCGGGATGAAACCTCGCCACGCGGATCTGCTGGCCGCCGATCTCGATCGCGATACGCTGATCAAATACCTCGACCGCTTCATGATGTTCTACATTCGTACCGCCGATAAGCTGACCCGTACCGCGTCCTGGCTGGATAATCTCGAAGGCGGCATCGACTACCTGAAGTCGGTCATTATCGACGACAAGCTGGGCCTGAATGAACAGCTGGAATTCGAGATGACTCGCCTGCGCGAGGCGGTGATCTGCGAGTGGACCGAAACCGTGAACACGCCAGCGGCGCAGACGCGCTTCAGACACTTTATCAACAGCACCCAGCGCGACCCGAACGTGCAGGTGGTGCCGGAGCGCGAACAGCATCGTCCAGCGACCCCGTATGAACGTATTCCGGTGATGCTGGTGGAGGAAAACGCATGAGCCAGTGGGTAAACATCTGCAACATTAACGACATTCTGCCAGCAACCGGCGTCTGTGCCCTGCTGGGTAACGAGCAGGTGGCGATTTTCCGCCCTCGCCACGATGAACAGGTTTATGCCATCAGCAATATCGACCCGTTCTTCGAGGCCAGCGTGCTCTCCCGCGGTCTGATTGCGGAGCACCAGGGCGAGCTGTGGGTTGCCAGCCCGCTGAAAAAGCAGCGCTTCCGCTTAACCGACGGACTCTGCATGGAAGATGAAAGCTTCTCGGTCAAACACTACGACGTCCGCGTGAAGGACGGCGAGGTGCAGCTGAAAGCGTAACCCCTCGCCTTTTCAATAGGAAAGGCTTATGACCCCTTATGGGTAACGGCAGGAAAAACCGTATGTTCTGTACGATCCCTGCTGTTATCCTGACGTCAATTCTTCCCCCGCCATGAATGCTGTGAGGTAACGTCGTGGATCACCTGCCGATTTTTTGTCAATTACGCAACCGCGACTGCCTGCTCGTGGGCGGCGGCGATGTGGCTGAACGCAAGGCACGCCTGCTGTTAGAGGCGGGCGCCCGACTGACCGTCAACGCCCTCACCTTCGCCCCACAGTTTGACGTCTGGGCGCAGGAAGGGATGCTCACCCAGGTGCAGGGCGAATTTGATGAATCCCTGCTGGATACCTGCTGGCTGACCATCGCCGCAACGGATAACGATGACGTTAACCAGCGCGTCAGCGACGCCTGCGAAGCGCGCCGCATCTTCTGTAACGTGGTGGATGCGCCGAAAGAGGCGAGCTTTATCATGCCGTCGATTATCGACCGTTCACCGCTGATGATTGCGGTGTCGTCCGGTGGCCGCTCACCCGTTCTTGCCCGTCTGCTGCGGGAAAAACTGGAAGCCGTGCTGCCGCAGCATCTTGGTCAGATTGCCCACTACGCCGGGCAGCTGCGTTCCCGCGTGAAGCAAACCTTCGCAACCGTGGGCGAACGCCGTCGCTTCTGGGAGAAGTTCTTTGTCAACGACAGGCTGGCGCAGTCCCTTGCCAATCAGGACACCAAAGCCGTTGAAGAGACGACCGAACAGCTCCTGAGCGAGCCGCTGGACCATCGCGGTGAAGTGGTACTGGTGGGCGCTGGTCCCGGCGATGCGGGCTTGCTGACGCTGAAGGGTCTCCAGCAGATCCAGCAGGCGGACATCGTGGTGTATGACCGTCTGGTCTCTGATGACATCATGAATCTGGTGCGCCGGGATGCTGACCGCGTGTTCGTCGGCAAACGGGCAGGTTATCACTGCGTACCGCAGGAGGAGATCAACCAGATCCTGCTACGGGAAGCGCAAAAAGGTAAGCGCGTGGTGCGCCTGAAGGGTGGCGATCCGTTTATCTTTGGTCGCGGCGGCGAAGAGCTGGAAACCCTGTGCAACGCGGGTATTCCGTTCTCCGTGGTGCCGGGCATTACGGCGGCGTCCGGCTGTTCTGCCTATTCCGGCATTCCGTTAACCCATCGCGACTATGCCCAGAGCGTGCGCCTGGTGACGGGCCACCTGAAAACCGGCAGCGAACTGGACTGGCATAATCTGGCCGCTGAAAAGCAGACGCTGGTTTTCTATATGGGGCTAAATCAGGCAGCCACGATTCAGGCGAAACTGCTGGAGCACGGCATGGAAGCAGATATGCCGGTCGCGCTGGTGGAAAACGGCACCGCCATTACCCAGCGCGTGGTCGATGGCGTGCTGACGCAGCTGGGCGAGCTGGCGCAGCAGGTTGAAAGCCCGGCGCTGATCGTGGTGGGTCGCGTGGTAGCCCTGCGCGAAAAACTGAACTGGTTCTCCAGCCACTAACGCATAATCTCTCCCGGGAGTAGTCTTTAAGCGGACTACTCCCTTCTTACCTCAGTCGATAACATACCGCCCGCATAATGGAACTTTTCCATTTATTCCCTCGTGTTACATCCAATTTTCGATTTTTTGACAAGGAATGCGTATGTTCAAACTGGCAAAAGCTGCCGTACTGGTCGGCCTGTTATCAACTCTGACGGCCTGCACCGGTCACGTTCAAAATACTAAAAATAATTGCAGCTACGATTACCTGCTTCACCCGGCGATCTCCATTTCGAAGATCATTGGCGGTTGCGGCCCGGCGGCACAGCAGTAAGCGTTTTTCAGGCGTAAAAAAACCGGGGATGTCCCGGTTTTTTTGTTTCGTCAGTTTTGTCGGGTGGCGGCTCCGCCTTACCCGACCTGCACGGTCCCGTAGGCCGGGTAAGCGTTAGCGCCACCCGGCAAAGCGGCTTAAGGTTTCGCCACAAACCCAATCGCGTCGTACACCGCTTTCAGGGTTTCGGAGGCGCGCGCGCTGGCTTTTTCCGCGCCCTCTTTCATCACTTTTTGCAGGAAAGCTTCGTCGTTACGGTAACGGTGATAGCGCTCCTGCAACTCGGTCAGCATGCCGGAAACGGCGTCTGCCACTTCGCCTTTCAGGTGGCCGTACATCTTGCCTTCAAAGTGTTTTTCCAGCTCAGGAATGCTCTGTCCGGTCACACCGGAGAGAATGTCCAGCAGGTTTGACACGCCCGCTTTGTTCTGCACGTCGTAGCGCACCACTGGCGGCTCGTCGGAGTCGGTCACCGCACGCTTGAGCTTTTTCACCACCGATTTCGGATCTTCCAGCAGGCCGATAACGTTGTTGCGGTTATCGTCAGACTTGGACATCTTTTTGGTCGGCTCCAGCAGGGACATCACGCGCGCGCCGGATTTCGGAATAAACGGCTCAGGCACTTTGAACACGTCACCGTAAAGCGCATTGAAGCGCTGGGCGATATCGCGGCTCAGCTCCAGGTGCTGCTTCTGGTCTTCACCCACCGGCACCTGGTTGGTCTGGTACAGCAGAATGTCGGCCGCCATCAGCACCGGATAATCAAACAAACCGGCGTTGATGTTTTCAGAGTAGCGGGCAGACTTATCCTTGAACTGGGTCATGCGGCTCAGCTCGCCGAAATAGGTGTAGCAGTTCAGCGCCCAGCCAAGCTGCGCGTGCTCTGGCACGTGAGACTGAACGAAAATGGTGCTCTTCTCTGGATCGATACCGCACGCCAGGTACAGCGCCAGCGTATCGAGCGTTGCTTTGCGCAGCTTCTCGGGATCCTGACGCGCGGTGATAGCATGCAAATCCACGATGCAGTAAATGCAGTGGTAGTCATCCTGCATGCTCACCCACTGACGTAACGCACCCATGTAGTTACCAATGGTCAGTTCACCTGAAGGCTGTGCGCCACTAAAAACGATGGGCTTAGTCATTATTCAATTCCTGATGTTCACTGTGCGAGAGCCCGAGTGCGGGCAACAAATCTTTGAAGTGGTCGAACACAACGTCCGGCTCACTCAGCGTAATGGCTTCACCGTAGTTGTAGCCGTAGGTCAACCCAACCGACGGGCAACCTGCCGCTCTGGCAGCCAGAATATCATTGCGGGAATCCCCGACAAAGAGCAGCTCCGCAGGCGCTAAGGATAATTTTCCTGCCACCAGCAATAGCGGTTCCGGATGCGGCTTTTTATTCTGCACGTCATCGCCGCCCACAATTACGGAGAAGTATTTCGCGATATCCAGCGCTTCCAGCAGAGGCGCAACGAACGGTGTCGGCTTGTTAGTCACCAGCCCCAGCGGGATGCCTTTGGCATGTAGCGCGCTCAGCGTTTCAGCGACATCCGGGAACAGGAAGCTGCCCTCTTCGACGGTCTCTTCGTAGAAACGGTCGAACAGTTTGCGCAGAATACGCTGCTGCTCATCCTGGGGAATATCCGCGTGGTCAACACTCGGTTTCCCTTGCGCGGAACGCTGAGAGGCACGCTCCTGACGAGCCCAGGTCAGCGCGCGCTCCATCAGCACGTCTGCACCGTTACCAATCCACGTCACCACGCGCTCTTCGCCCGCAACGGGGAGTTCAAGGGCATACAGCGCCTGATCGACGGCGCGGGTTAATCCTGGCGCGCTGTCGACCAGCGTGCCGTCGAGGTCAAATGCTACACCCCGAATAGCCTGCAATTTATCCATGACTTACCTTCGCCAGTTCACGGCGCATTTCATCAATGACTTTTTTGTAATCCGGTTGATCGAAGATGGCGGAACCTGCGACGAACATATCCGCCCCTGCCGCCGCAATCTCACCGATGTTATTGACCTTCACGCCGCCGTCCACTTCCAGACGAATATCATAGCCAGACTCATCGATACGGCGGCGCACTTCACGCAGTTTGTCGAGGGTCTGAGGGATAAACGACTGGCCACCAAAGCCCGGGTTGACGGACATCAGCAGGATCACGTCCAGCTTGTCCATCACGTAGTCGAGATAGCTCAGCGGGGTCGCCGGGTTAAAGACCAGTCCCGCCTTACAGCCGTTCTCTTTGATCAGCTGTAGCGTGCGGTCAACGTGTTCGGAGGCTTCCGGGTGGAAAGTGATGATGCTGGCACCCGCCGCGGCGAAATCAGGCACGATGCGGTCAACCGGTTTCACCATCAGATGCACGTCAATGGGCGCGGTGATCCCGTAGTTACGCAGCGCTTTAAGCACCATCGGACCGATGGTCAGGTTGGGAACGTAGTGGTTATCCATAACGTCGAAATGGACGACATCCGCGCCAGCCGCGAGAGCTTTGGCAGTGTCTTCACCCAGGCGGGCAAAATCGGCCGACAGAATTGAGGGGGCAATCAAAAACTGTTTCATCCGCATCTCCTTGAAATGTGTTTACCGGCGGGCAAAGGCTCAGGGTCGATAAAGCGCCAGAAGTTCGTCCACCTTTTTACGTGTGCCGCCGTTGCTGCTAATGCTACGCCGCACTTTTACCTGAAAATGCTTCGCGGCTTTGTACCATTCGCGCGTATCAGGCGTGTCGTGATTCGAAATTAACACCGGAATTCTTTTGCTGACCAGCTTTTCCGCCATCTCAGCCAGACGAGCCTGCTCGGCCGGGCTGAAGCTGTTGGTGTGGTAGGCGGTGAAATTTGCCGTGGCAGATAGCGGCGCGTAAGGCGGGTCGCAGTAGACCACCGAGTTTACGCCCGCCAGATCCATGCACTCTTCATAGGAGAGACAGTAGAACTCGGCATTCTGCGCTTTTTCAGCAAAGTGATACAGCTCGTCCTGCGGGAAATAGGGGCGCTTATAGCGGCCAAACGGCACGTTAAACTCGCCACGCAGATTATACCGGCACAGACCGTTGTAGCCATGGCGGTTGAGATAAAGAAACAACAGCGCGCGACGGAACGGATCCTGGCTTTGATTAAACTCAGCGCGGAACTGATAGTAGACGTCCGGGTTGTTGTTCTCTGGCGTAAACAGCTTCCGCGCCTCTTCCACATACTCATCGGTACGCAGTTTGACGATGTTATAGAGGCTGATAAGGTCGCTGTTGATATCCGCCAGGATATAACGAGAAAAATCGGTATTCAGGAACACCGATCCAGCACCCACGAAGGGCTCGATAAGACACTCGCCTTTCGGCAGGTGCTTTTTAATATCGTCGAGCAGGGGGTATTTCCCCCCTGCCCATTTCAGAAAAGCGCGATTTTTTTTCATGCTGACTAACTGATTACACCTTCTCCGGCTGTGGAGAAAGCTCCGACAGCATCCTGCGCTTTAAACATTACTTCAGATCGGCCTGCACCTGATGAATCGGCTTCGCCCACGGGTTTTTCGCCTGCACGTCGGCTGGCAGCGTGGAAACGGCACGTTTTGCTTCATCTTTGGAAGCATAAATACCACTCACCAGCACATACCACGGTTGACCGTTACGGGTCGTCTGATAAACCACGTAGTTTTTCAGATTCGATTTCTTCGCCCAGGCGTTGAGGTTGTCATAGTTAGACGAACTGCTCAGCTGAAGGGTGTAGTTGCTGGAAGAGGCCGACTGCAAAGAACCCACGTTGCCCGTCGTTTTACCTGATGCAGCGCCCGTTTTGGCTGCGGGAGCCGCAGGTGTTGTTGCAGCAGGCGCGGCTGTGGTCGCCGTTGCTTTCGGTGCAGTGGTTGCCGCAGGCGTTGGCGCTTTAACCGGCTGGCTCACCGCAGGTTTTGTCTGCGCTGGCGCTTTCGTTTCTGGCGCTTTTGCCACGGTTTGCGGTTTCGTCTCACGCTTCGGCTCAATCACAGCCTGCTTACGCTCCTGGCGTGGCGCAGTCTGCGTCTGGCGCGGTTTGGTTTCCGTTGCCGCCGTTTGCTGCTGGGCATTGCTACCATGAACTGGCGCAACGGTGGCTGGTTCAGTTGGCAGCGTGGAGTTCACCACGGCAGCGTTAACCTGCTCCTGATTCTGCGGCTGCATCAGCGCGTTATTCAGATCGCCCTGAACTTCAACACGCTGCTGGCCTTCAGGCGTCGCAGGCGCCTGGCCCTGAGTCGGGGTCGCAGAGACAGGCGGCAGAGAGATATCCTGACCAGCGCTGGTGTTACCTGCGGTCTGCTCTGCGGAAGTGGTGCCCGGCGCAGGCTGAGCGCCATTCGCCTGGTTGCTCGCATCGTTACCAGACAGGTCGATGCTCTTCTCGGCAGACGCTGTCTGCTCGGTAGAATTGGTAGAAGGTGCTTTTAGCGCAGAACCAATGCCGACAATCAGCAAGACCAGCACCAGAACGCCAAGGCCCATCATGATGTACTGACGGGAGGCCGGTTTTGCCGCTGCCGCTTTTTTACGTTTGCGCGGACGACGTTCAACAGGCTGTTCATCCATTAACTCTTCTTCGGATTCATACTCCTCGTCTTCACGCTCATTTCGCGCATTACGGCTACGCGAAGGGCGACGTTCGTCTGCATCCAGATCGACATCGTCAAAGTTGATCTGCGGCTCGTTATCACGTTCTGAAGATTGACGAGAACGACCAGTACGACGATCGCTGGGATCGGGTTTCAGCTCGTCTTCTGGTTTGAATTCATCCATTTAACACCCCACTCAAAGGCTTCTGCCAACGACTCTGCATTTACCTGAAGCTAAAACGACCACCTGTTACAGCGGTCTGACCTTTCTAGTTGTTACGCCTGCTGACAATCAGCAATAGCGCCAAGTACGACTTCGTGCGGCACTCCGCCGCGCACTTCACTTTTCCCTATTGCAAGCGGGAGTACCAGACGCATCTCACCTGCCAATACTTTTTTATCGCGCATCATGTGGGGAAGGTACGCCTGCGCAGACATTTCCTGCGGACCACTTACCGGCAAGCCAGCACGTTTAAGCAACGCGATGATACGTGCTGTCTCTTCCGGCCTGAACTGCCCCAGACGTTCAGAGGCCCGCGCCGCCATAACCATTCCGGCAGCGACAGCTTCACCGTGAAGCCAGTTACCGTAGCCCATTTCGGCTTCGATCGCATGACCAAACGTATGCCCCAGATTCAGTAAAGCACGTAAGCCGGTTTCACGCTCATCTGCGGCAACGACTTCTGCTTTCAGCTCACAACAACGGCGAATACAGTAGGCCATTGCCTGCCCGTCGAGGCGCAGCAGCGCATCCATATTCTCTTCCAGCCAGGTGAAGAACTCCCCGTCAAGAATAATGCCGTATTTGATCACTTCTGCAAGGCCGGACGCCAGTTCGCGCGCTGGCAAGGTTTTCAGACAGTCGAGATCCACCACCACCGAGGCAGGCTGGTAGAACGCGCCAATCATGTTTTTGCCGAGCGGATGGTTAACCGCCGTTTTACCGCCCACAGAAGAATCGACCTGTGAGAGCAACGTGGTTGGAATTTGAATAAAGCGCACGCCGCGCTGGTAGCTGGCGGCTGCAAAACCGGTCAGATCGCCCACAACACCGCCGCCCAGGGCAAGCAGTGTTGTATCACGACCGTGCGGTTTTTGCAGAAGTGCGGTAAAGACGGTATCCAGTACCGTCAGGCTTTTGTACTGCTCGCCATCGGGCAGAATCACACTGTCGACCTTCACGCCCGCCTGCTCAAGCAGGTGACGTACACGGTCGAGATAAAGCGGAGCCAGCGTCTCGTTGGTGACCAGCATCGCCTGATCACCCGCTTTCAGTGGTAAGAAGGAAGCTGGGTCGTTAAACAAACCAGCCGCGATGGTGATAGGGTAACTACGTTCCCCGAGAGTAACTGTAATCCTCTCCATGACGCGACATCCACCTTAAATGCTTTTACCCGCAGGCGAGTGTATATAAAGCCAGAATCAGTTGCTTTCCAGCATATGAATAATCTGGTTTGCAACCACTTTAGCGCTTTGATCGTCAGTACGAATGGTCACATCAGCAATCTCTTCGTACAGAGGATTGCGTTCATCGGCCAAAGCTTCCAGAACTTCACGTGGCGGTGTTTCAACCTGCAACAACGGGCGCTTTTTATCACGCTGCGTGCGTGCCAGCTGTTTTTCGATGGTCGTCTCAAGATAGACCACTACGCCACGGGCGGAGAGACGGTTGCGGGTTTCGCGAGATTTTACAGAGCCGCCGCCAGTTGCCAGCACAATGCCCTGTTTTTCCGTGAGTTCGTTGATCACTTTTTCTTCTCGGTCACGGAAACCTTCTTCGCCTTCTACGTCGAAGACCCAGCCCACATCCGCTCCGGTTCGTTTCTCAATCTCTTGATCAGAATCGTAAAATTCCATATTGAGTTGTTGAGCTAACTGACGCCCAATAGTGCTTTTGCCGGCACCCATAGGCCCAACCAGAAAGATATTGCGTTTCTCTGCCATTTTTTCGGTACTACTAAGACTATTCGTTAATGGTAATCCCCGCTGCGCAGACACCCGGCGTAGCAGGACATGAACTGAAACCTCATTTGCAATAGAGCGAGAGTCAGACGAAAAATTATCTCAATACTCCGGCTTGTTTGGCAACTGATTAAATCACCGTTCCCGGCGCATAAGGAAATAAGACGTAAGTCCAACTCAAATCGGTACTCCTTGTATGCTAATTCATGCCCCACGTCAAACATCTGCAACAAACTGAATGCAAAATCATTGCGGGGATCGTTACCCATTAATGAATACTGACCAGACGTGGCGTGATAAACACCACTAACTCGCGCCGTTCGTTATCTTTTCCGTCATGGCGGAACAGCTGACCCAGCCACGGAATGTTGCCCAGCACGGGCACGCTGTCGCGTCCGGTTTTATTCTTTTGCGAAAAGATCCCGCCCAGCGCGAGCGTTTCCCCACTTTTTACCTCTACCTGCGTTTCGATCTCCTGCTTATCGATCGCCAGCGTTTCGCCGTCTGCCTGTTGCAGCACCTGGCCGGGCATATTTTCACTGATATGCAGTTTCAGGCGCACGCGACCGCCCGGCAGGACCACCGGCGTGACCTCCATGCCTAATACCGCCTCTTTAAATTCAACGGATGTCGTCCCGCTCTCGCCGCTGGAAACCTGATACGGAATTTCGCTGCCCTGCTTGATGCTGGCCGGCTGCATGTGCGACGCCAGCAGCCGCGGGCTGGCGATGATATCCACCTGCTGCTTTTGCTCAAGCGCCGACAACTCAAGATCCAGCATCCTGCCGTTGATGCGCCCGATGTTAAACCCTGCGTGGGTGGTTGCACTGGCCACCGACAGGTCCGCCCCCAGCGTCGTGACCTGACCCACCTTACCGGCCTCCGTTGCGTCAGCGAGGTTCCATTTCACCCCCAGTTCACGCAGGCTTTTTTCACTGATGGTCACAATCTGCGCCGCCAGTTCCACCTGCTCGACGGGCAGATCCATCTGCACAGCCCAGCGCTGGAGCATATCCACCACCGTCTGGTTATCCCTGACCAGAAAACGGTTGGTGCGCTTGTCGACGGAGAGACTGCCTTTCGGGCTTAAGAGCTTTTCCGCCGCTTTTTGCAATTCGGCCGCATCCGCATAAGCAAACGGAATGCTGTGAGAGTGCAGCGGGGCGTCGAGCAGACGCTGGGCCCGCTCCTGCTCTTTACGCGTCTGTTGCTCCCGTTGCCAGGCCGCCGTATGCACATAAAAAATGCCGCCCTCTTCCCGCAATACCAGCCCGGCGCTGTTCACGACCGTCTGAAGCGCCTGCCTCCAGGGCACCCGCGTTAAATTCAGCGAAAGCGAACCGCTGACATCCGGCGACACCACCAGATTGCGATCCTCCTGCGCTACCAGCGCCTGTAATATCTGCACCACCGGGACATCATCCACCAGCAGGGTGACCGGTTTTGGCGTCGCGGCCCACAGGGGCTGGCTGAGTGCCGCCAGTAACAGCCCTATCCTTATCTTCACTTTTTTTCGTTCCTTCTCGTTGCCATGTCCATCGCTTCGGCTCGCACATGTCGCCGACATCAACGGTCAGTTGTTGTTTATCTATCGCGCTCACCCGCCAGCCTGTCGGTAACCGCATCTGCGTTTTTACCCGGTGCCAGCGTTTCTGCCCGTCCTGCATAAGGCCGATATCCCTGCTGCCGCTGACTATCCCCTGATACCACCACTGGCTGAGCTGCCCGGCTGCGCAACGCTCTTCCGGCACAGAGAAGGGATCCCGCATCCCGGTCAGGAAAAGCGGAGAAAGCAGGATCAGCAAACGGGCTTTACTGCGCATGACCGATCTCCAGTTGCAGGCTGAGGCGTAACTGTTTGCCCTGTGGGATGATGGAAAACGCACTCACCCGCACGTTCTCAAGCGCCAGACGGGCAAAGAGTGCCGGAACCGCGCCCCAGGAGGCATCCAGCGCCAGCTCTCCCCCACTCTGCTGCGGCTTCCAGTACACCAGCCTTGCGTCCTCACGCTGAAAAGCCAGGGGAGAAAAGGGCTGCGAGGGCGTCACTTGCCTAACCACTACTCGCCGTCCGGCCTCTGGCCACAGCGAGGCGTTGATTCGCTTCGCACTGATGGCCTGCGCCTGAATATCGGCGTAACGCAGAGCAGCGGGCCTGAGCAGCAGTCCCCAAATTGCCCACGCAACAAGCCCCGACGCGATCAACCAGCAAAGGACGCGCCGGGAAGGACGTGCATCAGTCCAGCGTTGATACCAGATACCCACCTGCTACCTCCGGCTATGTAGTTGAAAAGAGAACATCCATCGCCCCTGGCTATCCTGTTGCATTTCGCCTGCCGGTCCGGGGTTAAATCCCGTCACCCCTTTCAGGGCATCGGTCATGGCGGAGAGCGCTGGCAGTGAGGTGGTATAGCCGGTCAGGGTCAGCGAGGGTGGCTGATAACGCAGCGCCGTCAGCCACGCCTGCCGGGGCATTGCGCTGGCAAGGGACTCCAGCGCCGGTTGCCAGGCCGGATCAGACGGCGGCGAAGGGGTTTTCTGCCCCGCTGACTGCGGCTGACGGGCTCTCAATACTTTCTGCACCGCACGTGTCCCGGCCAGTTCGCTCTGCAACGCCTGTAACGCGAGAGTCTGCGTCGCCCGCAGGCTGATACTCCCCGCCAGCATCACCAGCCATGAGCCAGCAAACAGCAGCCCCCAGAAACGCAGGCGCTGATTACGTTGCTGCCGACGCCAGGGTAAAAGATTGGGCATGCTCATTACGGCGCCTCGCTCATGGCCAGCGCCAGGGCGACGGTGTAATCAGCACCGCATTCCGGCAACGGCGGCTGGCACAGCGTCACCGCTTCCCAGGGATCGCGGGCAGCATCAAACACGGCGATATCAGAAGGAGAAAGCGCAAGCAGCGCCGCCAGTTCATTCACCGTCGCCGCTTCTGTGGTGTAGCGCCGCCCCCACTGGTGACGCATCGCCCATAGCCACTGGTGTTGATCTCTCCAGGCGACGCACCGGGCAGGGGCAACAGCAGAGAGAAGATTAGCCAGCGCGCCGGCATCCGGGGCGATTGCTGCCAGACGCAAACGCAGCGCGTTCGCCAGCGTCAACAGGGTATCGACCTCTCTGTTTTGCGCTGCGGTAACCTGAAAAGTGTTGCTGAAGGTATCCTGCGCGTAGTCAAAGCAGAGCGTATCGGCGGGCATCTCCAACTCACGCGCTAATGCGGCGCCTACCCAGGTGAGCTGTTCGCTGTCACGCAAGGTAACGGATGGACGGGGCAACGCGCGTTGCAGAACGCGCGTCGCCGGAAATGAGAGAAATACCCGATGCGAGTGCGGCAATGTTTTCCGCCAGCCACGTAATGCGTTAACCAGCTGTTCTGGCTTAAGTATTTTGCCTTCCCCGATAACGCCGTCCGACAGCGGCACCGCCCACCAGCGCCGTAAACGCCAGCCGGCCCGCTCTCTGGTCAGCGCTACCGCAACCACCTTATCCTGTTGAATATGAACGCCTGTCTGCCACGTTTTAAAAGCCATGCTTCACGATCTCCTTATCGCCCGTCGGAGTGACGGCTATATCAATGAATCAGGCTTGCCTTTATACTACCGCGCGATTGTTTAGAAACTGCCCAGGCTAAACCAAATGGGAAATCTCCGGTGAAGTTCGTAAAGTATTTATTGATCCTTGCAGTCTGTTGCATTCTGCTGGGAGCAGGCTCGATTATTGGTTTGTACAAATATGTCGAGCCGCAACTCCCTGATGTCGCCACGCTTCGTGATGTGCGGCTTCAGATCCCTATGCAGGTCTATAGCGCCGATGGTGAACTGATGGCGCAATACGGCGAGAAACGTCGTATCCCTCTGACCTTAAATCAAATTCCACCCGTGATGGTGAAGGCCTTTATCGCCACCGAGGACAGCCGTTTTTACGAGCACCACGGTGTCGATCCGGTCGGTATTTTCCGTGCGGCAAGCGTGGCGCTGTTCTCCGGTCATGCCTCTCAGGGGGCAAGTACCATTACCCAGCAGCTGGCGCGTAACTTCTTCCTCAGCCCGGAAAAGACGCTGATGCGTAAGATCAAAGAGGTATTCCTCGCGATCCGCATTGAGCAACTGCTGAGCAAAGACGAGATCCTTGAGCTTTACCTCAACAAGATCTATCTGGGCTACCGCGCCTATGGCGTAGGGGCTGCGGCTCAGGTCTATTTTGGTAAGCCGATCGATCAGCTCACGCTGAGCGAAATGGCGACCATTGCCGGCCTGCCAAAAGCGCCATCCACGTTTAACCCGCTCTACTCGCTGGACCGCGCCACCGCACGCCGTAACGTGGTGCTGTCGCGTATGTTGAGCGAAGGCTATATCAGCCAGTCTGAGTACGATAAGGCGCGCAGCGACGTTATTGACGCCAATTACCATGCGCCGGAAATCGCCTTCTCTGCACCGTATCTCACTGAAATGGTTCGCCAGGAGATGGTGAGTCGCTACGGTGATAAAGCGTATGAAGATGGCTATCGCGTCTATACCACCGTGACCCGCAAGGTGCAGCAGGCTGCCCAGCAGGCGGTGCGTAATAACGTGATGGATTACGATATGCGTCACGGCTATCGCGGCCCGTCCAACGTGCTGTGGAAAGTGGGTGAAGGCGCATGGGACAGTAAAAAAATCACTGATTCCCTGAAAGCGCTGCCGACCTATGGTCCGCTGCGTCCGGCAGTCGTCACCCAGGCCGATCCACAGGAAGCGGTGGCGTTGATGGCCGATGGCACATCCGTTTCGCTGCGCATGGAGGGTGTCCGCTGGGCGCGTCCATACCGTTCTGACACCCTTCAGGGGCCTACGCCACGTAAAGTGACCGATGTCGTACAAACCGGACAACAAATCTGGGTGCGTCAGGTAGGCGATGCCTGGTGGCTGGCGCAGGTGCCGGACGTAAACTCTGCGCTGGTCTCCATCAATCCGCAGAACGGCGCCGTGATGGCGCTGGTTGGCGGGTTCGATTTCAACCAGAGCAAATTTAACCGCGCGACCCAGGCGCTGCGTCAGGTTGGTTCGAACATCAAACCGTTCCTGTATACCGCGGCGATGGATAAGGGGCTGACGCTCGCCAGCATTCTCAACGACGTGCCAATTTCCCGCTGGGATGCCGGTGCGGGCTCTGACTGGCAGCCGAAGAACTCTCCGGCGCAATACGCTGGTCCTATCCGTCTGCGCCAGGGCCTTGGTCAGTCGAAGAACGTGGTCATGGTTCGCGCGATGCGTGCGATGGGCGTGGATTATGCGGCAGAGTATCTGCAACGCTTTGGCTTCCCGGCGCAAAACATCGTTCATACTGAATCTCTGGCGCTCGGCTCCGCGTCCTTTACGCCGCTCCAGGTTGCGCGTGGCTACTCGGTGATGGCGAACGGCGGCTTCCTGGTCGATCCGTATTTCATCAGCAAAATCGAGAACGATCAGGGCGGCGTACTGTTTGAAGCGAAACCGAAAATTGCCTGCCCTGAATGCGATATTCCGGTGATTTACGGCGACACGCCAAAATCCAATGTCCTGGAAAACAAGGATATGGAAGATGTGGCGATCTCTCAGGAACGTCAGAATCTGGCGGTGCCGCAGCCTCAGCTGGAACAGGCCAATCAGGCGCTGGTCGCCCAGAGTGGCGCGCAGGAGTATGCCCCGCACGTGATCAGCACGCCGCTGTCGTTCCTGATTAAGAGCGCACTGAACACCAACATCTTTGGTGAACCGGGCTGGCAAGGCACCGGCTGGCGAGCGGGCCGCGATTTGCAGCGCCACGACATCGGCGGCAAAACCGGGACAACCAACAGTTCAAAAGATGCCTGGTTCTCAGGTTATGGCCCGGGGGTTGTCACCTCCGTCTGGATTGGTTTTGACGATCACCGCCGCGATCTGGGGCGCACCACCGCCTCTGGCGCGATTAAAGATCAGATTTCCGGATACGAAGGCGGCGCGAAGAGTGCGCAACCTGCCTGGGATGCTTACATGAAGGCCGTTCTCGAGGGCGTACCAGAGCAGCCGCTAACGCCTCCGCCGGGTGTGGTGACGGTGAATATCGACCGCAGCACCGGACAGCTCGCGAATGGCGGTAACAGCCGTGCCGAGTATTTCATCGAGGGTACGCAGCCAACCACGCAGGCAGTGCATGAGGTGGGGACAGAGATCATTGATAACGGCGAGACGCACGAACTGTTCTGACGCCAACAAAAAAGCCGGGTGGCGACTACGCCTGACCCGGCCTACAACGTCAATGCAAAACGGCAACCTTCGGTTGCCGTTTTTAATGGTGGCGCTACAAACGCCCCTGCCCCTTCAGCCACTCCCGTACCAGGAACAGTGCGCTCACGTTGCGCGCCTCGTTAAAGTCAGGATCTTCCAGCAAATCCATCAGATGAGCCAGCGGCCAGCGAACCTGCGGCAGCGGTTCCGGCTCGTCTCCTTCCAGCGATTCAGGATAGAGATCTTCCGCGACAACAATGTTCATTTTACTGGAGAAATAGGACGGCGCCATGCTCAATTTTTTCAGGAACGTCAGCTCTTTCGCGCCAAAACCGACCTCTTCTTTCAGCTCCCGGTTTGCCGCTTCAAACACCGTTTCGCCCGGATCGATCAGTCCTTTGGAGAAGCCCAGCTCGTAGGATTCTGTGCCCACAGCGTATTCACGAATGAGGATCAGGTGCTCGTCGACGATGGGCACAATCATCACCGCTTCACGCGAGGAGGGGCGCATACGCTCATAAACACGACGCACACCGTTGCTGAACTCCAGATCCACGCTTTCGACATTAAACAGACGCGATTTCGCGACGGTTTCAACATTCAGAATGGTGGGCTTTTGTAAGGGTTTGGTCATCTTGACGGGTCTTTGCTGGGTGAACTGGCTTTATTGTGCGATACGCCGCACGGTTTCGGCAATGTCAATTGCTCTTTATTTACATTTATGCAACGTAATTGAATGCGATTCTCATTTCAAAACAAATGTCAAGAGGTTGAAATGTTTCCAGGAATTTGCTGATATCGCGCCGGAACAGGCTTTGTTATCATTACCGGTCACTGGGATGCGCGTCAACATGCTCAAGTTAGACTCCATACTTGCCGATAGCCGACCACAGAATCTCATTCATTGTACAAAAGGTGCGACTGACAACACCTGTAAGAAGATAAGTAAGATGGGGAAAGCATGAGCACCATTTTGATTTTTCTCGCTGCTGTGCTGGCCTGCGCGTCGATTGCGGTGTGGGTATTCAGGCGCCGCGTACATCGCCGTTATCGGCTGCCCTTTTTGAACGCGTTCGCCGGGGCAAACACGCGCAAGCTTTCGCCAGAGGAACGCAGCACCGTTGAGCAGTATCTCGACACGCTGAACCGATCCCGGCTTTCGCCTGGCCCTACCGGCGCCAGCGCCGCCCCCGTATCGCTCAACCTTAACGCCCAAAGCGACACCGTTCTGTGCGTGACGCGCTCCATTACCCGCTACGGCATTACAACCGACGATCCCAACAAGTGGCGTTACTATCTCGACTCTGTTGAAGTGCACCTGCCTCCCTTCTGGGAGCAATATATCAACGACGAAAACAGCGTCGAGCTGATCCATACCGATACGCTGCCGCTGGTTATCTCCCTCAATGGTCATACGCTGAGCGAATATGTTCAGGAAGCGCCACGCTTTGCGCTGGAACGCGCAAGCGGAACGCAGGCCTCTATTCGCGGTGAAGAGACAGAGCAGATTGAACTGCTGAACATCCGCCAGGAGACGCATGAAGAGTACGTCCTGAGCCGTCCGGATGGCATTCGCGAAGCGGTGTTGATTGTCGCCTCGTTCCTGCTCTTTTTCATCTGCCTGCTGACGCCGGACGTGTTTGTTCCGTGGCTCGCGGGTGGCGCAGTACTGCTTCTGGCCGCCGGGCTGTGGGGCATATTTGCTCCGCCGGCAAAAACGTCATTACGCGAAATTCACTGCCTGCGCGGAACCCCAAAACGCTGGGGACTGTTCGGTGAGAACGATCAGGAACATATCAACACTATCTCGCTCGGGATCATCGATCTTATCTATCCGCGCCACTGGCAGCCGTGGATTGCGCAGGACCTTGGCCATAAAACGGATATTGATATCTATCTCGACCGCCACGTTGTCCGCCAGGGGCGCTACTTATCCCTGCACGACGAAGTGAAAAACTTCCCGCTTCAGCACTGGCTCCGCAGCGCGGTGATTGCCGGTGGCGCCGCGTTAATCTTCATCATGCTGCTGCTCTTCGTGCCGCTGGATATGCCGATTAAATTTACCCTGTCGTGGATCAAAGGGGCGCAAACTGTGGAAGCCACCAGCGTACAGCAGCTCGAAGAAGCGGGGGTACGCGTGGGGGATACGTTGCGGCTGAAAGGCACCGGGATGTGTAATATCCACACGCCGGGCGCCTGGAACACGCGCCAGAACTCGCCGTTCGCGCCGTTCGACTGCTCTCAGATCATCTGGAATGACGCCTCTCCGCTACCGCTGCCGGAATCGGATGTGGTCAATAAGGCCACCGCGCTCACCCAGACGATTAATCGCCAGCTCCATCCGAAACCGGATGATGATTCTCGCGTCAGCCCTGCCCTGCGTTCGGCTATTCAGAAGTCGGGCATGGTGCTGCTGGATGACTTTGGCGAAATCGTCCTGAAAACAGAGGATCTCTGTTCCGCCCAGGATGACTGTATCCGACTGAAGAACGCGCTGGTCAACCTCGGCAACAGCAAAGACTGGGACGCGCTGGTGAAACGCGCCGAAGCGGGACGCCTGGACGGTGTGAACGTGCTTCTGCGTCCGGTCAGCGCCGAGTCGCTGGATAACCTGGTGGCGACCTCTACCGCCCCCTTCGTGATGCGTGAAACCACCCGTGCCGCCCAGGCGCTTAATAGCCCGGCGCCGGGCGGTTTTGTGATTGCCAGCGATGAAGGCAGCGACCTGGTGGATCAACCTTATCCGCAGGTTTCGCTGTATGACTATCCGGCCCAGGAGCAGTGGAGCGAATTCCAGCGTCTGGCGCAGATGCTGATGCAGACGCCATTCAGCGCGGAAGGGATCGTCACTACCCTCTTTACCGACGCCAACGGCACGCGTCATATTGGCCTGCACCGTATGCCGGATAGCGCTGGCCTGTGGCGCTATATAGGGACATCCCTGCTGCTGATTGCAATGCTGGCGTGCATTGTCTGGAACGGTTATCAGGCCGTACGCCGCTATCAGCGTTCCCGCACGCGGCTGGCAGAAATCCAGGCCTACTACGAAAATTGCCTTAACCCGAAACTGATCTCCTCTTCCGAGAGCCTGATCGGATAACGTCCCTGCGCGACAAGTTGTGCTACCCTGTCGCGCACGTTTCTTCTGGCTGGAGTTCCCCCTTATGCATCTTAATATCGACTGGCAGGCGGTCGATACCGTCCTGCTTGATATGGACGGCACGCTGCTTGATCTCGCCTTTGATAACTATTTCTGGCAAAAGCTGGTCCCGGAAACATACGGTGAACAGCAGGGGATCTCCCCGGCGGAAGCGCAGGAATTCATTCGTTCGCAATATAGCGCGGTGCAGCATACGCTAAACTGGTACTGTCTTGACTACTGGAGCGAGCGACTCGGTTTGGATATTTGTGCCATGACCACCGCCCAGGGCGCACGCGCCGTACTGCGCGACGATACGGTCCCGTTCCTGGACGCGCTGAAAGCCTGCGGTAAGCGCCGCATTTTGCTGACGAATGCGCATCCCCATAACCTGGCCGTGAAGCTGGAACATACCGGTCTTGCTTCACACCTTGATTTATTGCTTTCCACCCACACATTTGGTTATCCGAAAGAGGATCAGCGGTTGTGGCATGCCGTGGTGGAAGAGACCGGTTTACAGCCGGAACGCACGCTGTTTATTGACGACAGCGAGCCGATTCTGGATTCTGCGGCCGCTTTTGGCATTCGCTATTGTCTGGGCGTGACCAATCCGGATTCCGGCCTGGCTGAAAAAAGCTATCTGCGACATCCGGGGCTGAACGACTATCGCCGGATGATCCCCTCACTCACCGTGAAGGAGACGCCATGAAAGAAAAACCCTCTGATGGGGTAAGACTGGATAAATGGCTGTGGGCCGCCCGTTTTTACAAAACGCGCGCCCTTGCCCGTGAAATGGTTGATGGCGGAAAGGTGCATTACAACGGTCAGCGCAGCAAACCGAGCAAGCTGGTTGAACTGAATGCCACGTTAACGCTTCGCCAGGGCAACGATGAGAAAACGGTGGTGGTGAAAGCCATTACCGAGCAGCGGCGGCCCGCAACCGAAGCCGTTTTGCTGTATGAAGAGACGGCCGAAAGCATAGAGAAGCGCGAGAAAACCGCGCTGGCGCGCAAAATGAATGCGCTGACCATGCCTCACCCGGACCGGCGACCGGATAAAAAAGAGCGCCGCGATCTGATGAAATTTAAACACGGTGAGAGCGAGTAACCCTCACCTGCACGAGAGATGAAAATGGCCCAACACGACCAATTACACCGCTATCTGTTTGAACAATTCGCCGTGCGCGGCGAGCTGGTCACCGTATCCGAAACCTGGAAACAGATTCTGGAAAACCACAACTACCCGCTGCCGGTGAAAACCCTGTTGGGCGAACTGCTGGTTGCCACCAGCCTGCTGACCGCCACGCTGAAGTTCGCTGGCGATATTACCGTTCAGTTGCAGGGTGATGGCCCGATGTCACTGGCGGTGATCAACGGCAATAACCAGCAGCAGATGCGCGGCGTGGCGCGCGTTCAGGGCGATATCCCTGAAAATGCGGATCTGAAAACGCTGGTCGGAAATGGCTACCTGGTTATCACGATCTCGCCTGAAGAGGGTGAGCGCTATCAGGGCGTTGTCGGTCTGGAAGGCGATACGCTTGCCGCCTGCCTGGAAGATTACTTCATGCGTTCCGAACAGCTGCCAACCCGTCTGTTCATCCGCACCGGTGAAGTGGATGGTCAGCCAGCTGCCGGTGGTATGCTGCTTCAGGTTCTGCCTGCGCAGGATGCGCAGACCAATGATTTCGAGCATCTGGCAACGCTGACGGAAACCATCAAAGCGGAAGAGCTGTTCACCCTGTCGGCGACCGACGTGCTGTGGCGTCTGTACCACGAAGAAGAAGTGACGGTTTACGATCCGCAGGCGGTGGAATTTAAGTGCACCTGCTCTCGCGAGCGTTGTGCTGGCGCCCTGAAAACACTGCCGGATGAGGAGATCGACAGCATCATGGCGGAAGACGGTGAGATCGATATGCACTGTGATTACTGCGGTACGCACTACGTGTTCAATTCCATGGATATCGCGGAGATCCGCAATAACGCCTCTCCGGCGGACCCGCAGGTTCACTAAGCTCTGAGCCTGTTGCCCGGCGGCGCTATGCTTGCACGGGCCTACAATGAATTGTGCAATTTTTTGATATGATTGCTAATTGTAGGCCGGGTAAGCGTAGCGCCACCCGGCAAGAAAAAGCACTAACGCCACTGCGCATTATTGTAACTGTCGTAGCTCATATCGACACGCTCCCCAAAAATCTCAATATCCGCCCAGGGCTTCACGACAGATTTCACTTTCCTCTGCCTTAATGCGCGGTCAAGTTCTTCTCTGGTCAACGCCTCCGGCATTTTCCACGCGTCCCCGGCGATCCTCCAGCCCGTGTTGGTTTGTGTGTAAGCCACGATCGTGCGATCGGTAAATTGAAATAGCACGGCTTCCGGCTTGCCGTCACTGTTTAGATCCAGCGGCATGAGTAAACAGTTACTCTGGGCGCTATCGCAGCTCTCAAAGCGATACTGATTGCTGAGCATGGCTTGCCACAATGCCTTATCAGGACGAGCCATTCCCGGTGCGAGCTGGATCTGTTTTTCCAGCATCGCGGCGGTCATCTTACCTGCTTCGCCAGCGTTCCCGGAGAGAAGACCATTTATTTCACGCTGGCGTTTTGGGTTTGAGTTAAACTGTGGATCGTTTTGCAGCATTTGCATCGCCTCTCGCCCCTTTCGTCCGGTATTGCTGAGCATATACAGGCTTACCTGGTCTGCGTTTATTCTGCCATCCTGATAACGCGCCATATGGCTTTCAACGCTGATACGCCAGGGATCAAGCACCGGTGTATGGACCAACACCAGGAAAATCAGCGCCAGTAATCCGGTAGTCGGAGTGATATGAGCCTGGAGCCTTTGCGGATCCCGACGGTAAAAAAGTACGCTAAGACAGAATCCTACCGTCCAGACCAGCGCCACTATCGTAATCAGCACACCGTACAGACGCTCCGGTGACCAGCCATACTGTGCGATGCGCAGCCAGAGCGCCCAGCCCGCCAGGACGGGATACGCAGGAGCGATAATCACGGCAAGATGAATCATTCCTCGCAGGGGAGAGAAGTAAGGCAGCTTTTGACGTTGTGGGTGCCATACGACAGTCACCAGCAATAACAGCAACAACGCCAGCGTCGTCAGCAAGCCCGCAGCCGAGATCCGTGCTGAAACAGCCTCTAAGCCAACGAAGGGCAATATGCCTATAAAGAGCAGCGCCAGCGCAGCCATCAGTGGAAGCAAACCTGTCGCGATAAGCGTAAGGAGATTTTGCAATGCCAGAATCAGCCGAACCTGCATACGCGCAAGTACTGCCGCGCTGGCTGAAACCACGCCAATCGCCACTGAAATAAACCAGTCAGAATTAAAGAAAAGCCGATCAAAAAAAGAGATGCCAATGAGTTTAAAAAGCTCAGTCCAGAGGAAAAGCACCAGCCAGAACAGCCCATTCGAGACAAAAACAAGAAGAAATGTCAGCGCGTTATGCCAGTTTTTATCGTTGAAATCGCGGTAGAAAGCGTCCGTCGGTGCGGTCTCAAGGCGTCGCTGAAGCCATGGCAACAGGAGAAGCGTCATCAGGAGCAGATGAAAACCGAAAAGGAGCACCGCATTTCTGGTATCCCAGTTGTCCAGCCCCGCAACGCTCCACTTAAGCCAGCCGCCCATCCCCGCGACTGCCGCGCCAATCATCCCGAGTGACAGCCACAAAAATGGCTTTCTGAATGACGTCATGGCAAGCGACAATGTGGTTGTCATTACCACGGTGGCAGGTACTACACACATCAGCCACAGCGTATCCGATGGCAATTTTGCGTACTCGATATACCACGTAATTACATAGCAAATTACGCCCTGTAGAGCCCCCGCCAGCACGACGGCTACGCGCGTTGAAGGGGATAACGTCTCACGGTTTTCCATTTCTCATCCCTTGTTCATGAAAAATCTATTGTCTCATCAAAGCAAAACTCTGGCCCCCACCTCAAACTCTGAAAATAGCTGACCCAAGAGACCTGAATCGTTTTCCCAATGTAACCCTTACGTAATTTTCTTACATGTATGCGATTACATTCACATTCCTCTGGATAAATTCACCAGAGATTAACCTTTTAAGAACATTTTCCCCATCCAAAAAGCGATTCCTGCGATAATCTGCCCGCCCTGTGACTGGAGTCGCAGCGTTTTCCGTTAGTAAGGGTTTTGACCAGATACGTAAATCTATGAGCCCCGTCGCGGTTAACATCCCCAGAAAAACCCTACAATTTCAGGCAGTACATATTGGCTAAGGAGCAGTGATATGCGTGTTAATGGTTTAACCCCGCAAGATCTCAAGGCTTATGGTATTCACGACGTCCAGGAAGTGGTCTACAACCCCGATTACGATACGCTGTATCAGGAAGAGCTCAATCCGGCACTGGAAGGATACGAGCGCGGTGTGTTGACGAACCTGGGTGCTATCGCCGTCGATACGGGTATTTTTACCGGTCGTTCGCCGAAAGATAAGTATATCGTCCGAGACGACACCACCCGCGATACGCTGTGGTGGGCTGATAAGGGCAAAGGGAAGAACGATAACAAACCGCTCTCCCCGGAAACCTGGCAGCATCTGAAAGGACTTGTCACCCATCAGCTTTCCGGCAAACGTCTGTTTATTATTGATGCATTCTGCGGCGCTAACGCCGACACCCGTCTCTCCGTACGGTTTATCACCGAAGTGGCCTGGCAGGCGCATTTCGTGAAGAACATGTTCATTCGTCCGACCGATGAAGAACTGCAAGACTTCACCCCTGACTTTATCGTGATGAACGGCGCGAAATGCACCAACCCGCAGTGGAAAGAGCAGGGTCTGAACTCCGAAAACTTTATCGCCTTCAACCTGACCGAGCGTATCCAGCTGATCGGCGGTACCTGGTACGGCGGCGAAATGAAGAAAGGGATGTTCTCGGTCATGAACTACCTGCTGCCGCTGCGCGGTATCGCCTCCATGCACTGCTCGGCGAACGTCGGGGAAAAAGGCGATGTAGCAGTGTTCTTCGGCCTTTCCGGCACCGGTAAAACAACGCTGTCCACCGATCCAAAACGTCGTCTGATTGGCGACGATGAACACGGCTGGGATGATGACGGCGTGTTTAACTTTGAAGGCGGCTGCTACGCGAAGACCATTCGCCTGTCGGAAGAGGCAGAGCCGGATATCTACCACGCGATTCGCCGCGATGCGCTTCTGGAAAACGTCACCGTGCGTGCCGATGGCTCTATCGACTTCGACGATGCCTCGAAAACGGAAAACACCCGCGTCTCTTACCCGATCTACCACATCGAGAACATCGTCAAGCCGGTGTCGAAGGCGGGTCATGCCACGAAGGTGATTTTCCTGACCGCGGATGCGTTCGGCGTGCTGCCACCGGTTTCCCGCCTGACCGCCAGCCAGACGCAGTACCATTTCCTCTCCGGCTTTACCGCTAAACTGGCGGGTACCGAGCGCGGTGTGACCGAGCCAACCCCAACCTTCTCCGCCTGCTTCGGCGCGGCGTTCCTGTCGCTGCACCCAACGCAGTACGCGGAAGTGCTGGTGAAACGCATGCAGGCATCCGGCGCACAGGCGTACCTGGTGAACACCGGCTGGAACGGTACGGGCAAACGTATCTCCATCAAAGATACGCGCGCCATCATCGACGCGATTCTGGATGGTTCGCTGGATAACGCCGAGACCTTTACGCTGCCGATGTTCGATCTGGCGATCCCAACAGCGCTGCCTGGCGTGGATACGCGTATCCTGGATCCGCGTAACACCTACGGTTCACCGGAACAGTGGCGTGAGAAGGCTGAATCGCTGGCGAAACTGTTTATCGAAAACTTCGAGAAGTATACCGACACACCGGCCGGTGCTGCGCTGGTGAGTGCGGGACCAAGGTAAAAGCAAAAAGGCAACGAAAGTTGCCTTTTTTAATGTTTTCTCCCTCTCCCTGTGGGAGAGGGCCGGGGTGAGGGCATCAGGCCCCACCCTTTTTTCTAACTCTCTTTCACCTGCCCCCGTAAAACCGGCACCGGTAACCACGCACGAATGCTCAAACCGCCCCGCTCGCTGGTGCCAATTTCCAGCAGTCCGTTATGGTTATCAACAATACGCTGCACAATCGCCAGGCCTAAGCCGGTTCCGCTGGTGCTGCGCGCGCTGTCGCCGCGCACAAATGGCTGGAACAGGTGCTTACGCTGCTCAGGCTTGATGCCCGGACCATCGTCTTCCACCTGGAACCAGGCGCGGTTGAGTTCCGTACCGCTGCTGACTTTGATCCAGCCGTTGCCGTAGCGCGCCGCGTTAACCACCATATTCGCCACCGCGCGTTTAATGGAGAGCGGGTGCATACGTACCTGAATCTCGCCTGCCTGAAGGTCGGTCGCAATTTCACGTTCGTAGCCGCTTTCGGCGGCAACCACTTCGCCCAGAACCGCGTTCAGATCCGCCATCTCCATCGGCATCTCCTGCCCGGTGCGCAGGTAGTCGATAAACTGCTCGATGATAGCGTTACACTCTTCGATATCCTTGTTGATGGACTCTGCAAGATAACCATCCTGCTCGCCCATCATCTCTGTTGCCAGCCGGATACGCGTCAGCGGGGTGCGAAGGTCATGGCTGACCCCTGCCATCAGCAGCGTACGGTCGTCCGCCAGCTGTTTAACGCCTGCCGCCATGTGGTTAAACGCACGCGTTACCGAGCGCACTTCCGATGCGCCATACTCGCGCAGCGGCGGTGGGATAATACCTTTACCGACCTGCAATGCCGCATGCTCCAGGTCGACCAGCGGTCGGTTCTGGATACGAATAAACAGCCATGCGCCGCCGATGGCCAGCAGCATGATCGCCAGGGTGTATCGGAACAGCGGCGAGAAGTCGCCCTGATGAATCTCGGTGAGCGGAACACGCACCCAAATGTTGGGTGACAGCCAGGTTTTCAGCCAGACAACCGGCGAGCTTTTATTGACCTCAACGCGCACTTCCGTCGGGCCGCCAAGCTGCTGCGCCATCTGCTGACTGAGGAATTCATAGTGCTGCGCCCAGCGCAGGCCGGCATCTTCCGCCGCTTCGTTCGAGTAGAGAGAAATGCCCAGCTCACGGTAGATTTCCCGACGGAACGCCGGGGGAACAACCAACTGCGTGCCGTCCTCCAGTTGCAGTTTGTCGGTCATCAGCATACGCACTTCGTATGCCAGCACCTTATTAAACTGCTGAAGGCTCGGCAGGATTGCAAAGTTCAGCACCACCAGGTAGGTTGTCACCAGGCTGACGAATAGCAGGGTGACGATCAATAACAGCGTGCGGGCAAACGAACTTCGCGGCGAGAAGCGCATTCGCCTCATGCTTTAGAGCCGTCCGGGACAAACACGTAGCCCAGACCCCACACGGTCTGAATATAACGAGGATGCGCCGGATCTTCTTCCACCATACGGCGCAGACGAGAGATCTGCACGTCGATAGAACGCTCCATCGCGGAGTATTCACGACCACGCGCCAGGTTCATCAGCTTGTCACGGGAGAGCGGCTCACGCGGGTGGCTGACCAGCGCTTTCAGCACTGCGAACTCGCCGCTGGTGAGCGGCATTGGCTCATCTTCACGGAACATCTCACGGGTGCCGAGGTTCAGCTTGAACTTACCGAATGCAATGACGGCCTCTTCCTGAGACGGCGCGCCCGGCAGTTCGTTCGCCTGACGACGCAGCACGGCGCGAATACGCGCCAGCAGTTCACGCGGGTTAAACGGCTTTGGAATGTAGTCATCAGCGCCAATCTCAAGGCCGACGATACGGTCAACTTCTTCACCCTTCGCCGTCACCATGATGATCGGCATCGGGTTGCTCTGGCTGCGCAGACGGCGGCAAATAGAGAGCCCGTCTTCGCCAGGCAGCATCAGGTCCAACACCATCAGGTGGAAAGATTCACGCGTCAGCAGACGATCCATCTGTTCCGCGTTCGCGACGCTACGAACCTGGAAGCCCTGCTCGGTCAGATAACGTTCCAGCAGCGCACGCAGGCGCATGTCGTCATCTACGACCAGAATTTTGTAGTTCTCTTGCATTGTGTGTACTCCCAAAGGTTCGGATAAGCCTGGAACAGCGTATTCTAAAAAAGTGCACGGGTTCGACCAGCAAATTCTGGTATAAATTCTAGACGAAATTGTTACAAAGCATATTTAACAGCAGCTTATCTGTTCATTTCATCACATAAATCATTATTAATCTTGTCTGTTACACTGTGCGCTACGTATTGTGCGCAAAGACAGTTAACCGGCATTAAAGGCTGCACCATGAAAACGCCTCTGATCACCCGTGAAGGGTACGAGAAACTCAAAAAAGAGATGGATTACCTGTGGCGCGAAGAGCGTCCGGAAGTGACCAAAAAAGTCACCTGGGCAGCAAGCCTGGGCGACCGCAGCGAGAATGCGGACTACCAGTACAATAAAAAGCGGCTGCGCGAAATCGATCGCCGGGTACGCTACCTGACGAAGTGCCTCGAGAATCTCAAAATTGTCGATTACTCCCCGCAGCAGGAAGGTAAAGTGTTCTTCGGCGCGTGGGTCGAAATTGAAAACGACAGCGGCGACACCCTGCGTTTTCGTATCGTCGGCTACGATGAAATTTTCGGGCGTAAGGATTACATTTCTATCGATTCACCCATGGCCCGCGCCCTGCTGAAAAAAGAGGTGGGCGATTTAGCCGTTGTCCAGACGCCTGCGGGTGAAGCAAGCTGGTACGTCAACGAAATCGAGTATGTTAAATAGTCCGAGAGCGCCCTCCCCGGCTGGCATTTTTTGGTGTCAGCCCGTATAACTATCCCCCTGATTTTCGATCCACAAGATGAACTGACCATGATGAAAGAGTCGCTCTGCCGCATTATTGCGGGTGAACTTCAGGCCAGAGCCGAACAGGTAGAAGCTGCCGTTCGCCTGCTTGATGAAGGGAACACCGTGCCGTTTATTGCACGTTATCGTAAGGAAGTCACCGGCGGTCTGGATGACACGCAGCTGCGAAACCTGGAGACCCGTCTGGGCTATCTGCGCGAGCTGGAAGACCGACGTCAGGCGATCCTCAAATCTATCGGCGAGCAGGGCAAGCTGACCAGTGACCTGGAAAAAGCCATTAACGGTACCCTGAGTAAAACCGAGCTCGAAGACCTCTATCTGCCGTACAAACCGAAGCGCCGCACGCGCGGGCAGATTGCGATCGAAGCCGGCCTTGAGCCACTGGCCGATCTGCTGTGGAACGAGCCGTCTCACGATCCGGAAACCGAAGCCGCCAAATTTATCGACGCCGATAAAGGCGTAGCGGACACCAAAGCCGCGCTGGACGGCGCGCGCTATATTCTGATGGAGCGCTTCGCCGAAGACGCGGCGCTGCTGGCCAAAGTGCGTGATTACCTGTGGAAGAACGCGCATATCGTCTCCACCGTGGTGTCCGGCAAAGAGGAAGAAGGCGCGAAATTCCGCGACTATTTCGATCACCACGAACCCATTTCTACCGCGCCGTCTCACCGCGCGCTGGCGATGTTCCGCGGCCGTAACGAAGGCGTGCTGCAACTCTCCCTGAATGCCGATCCGCAGTTTGACGAGCCGCCAAAAGAGAGCCACTGCGAGCAAATCATTATCGATCACCTCGGTCTGCGCCTGAACAACGCCCCGGCGGACAGCTGGCGCAAAGGCGTGGTGAGCTGGACCTGGCGCATTAAGGTGCTGATGCACCTTGAAACCGAGCTGATGGGCACCGTGCGCGAGCGCGCCGAAGACGAAGCGATCAACGTCTTCGCCCGTAACCTGCACGACCTGCTGATGGCGGCACCAGCTGGCCTGCGCGCCACCATGGGTCTCGATCCGGGTCTGCGTACCGGCGTGAAGGTGGCCGTGGTTGACGGCACCGGTAAGCTGGTTGCCACCGACACCATTTACCCGCACACCGGTCAGGCAGCGAAAGCGGCTGTCGTCGTCGCCGCGCTGTGCGAGAAGTACAACGTGGAGCTGGTTGCCATCGGTAACGGTACGGCGTCCCGCGAAACCGAACGTTTCTATCTCGACGTGCAGAAGCAGTTCCCGAAAGTGACGGCGCAGAAAGTGATCGTCAGCGAAGCAGGGGCATCGGTCTACTCCGCCTCTGAGCTGGCAGCGCAGGAGTTCCCGGATCTGGACGTTTCCCTGCGCGGTGCGGTCTCTATCGCCCGTCGTTTGCAGGATCCGCTGGCGGAGCTGGTGAAGATTGACCCGAAATCCATCGGCGTGGGCCAGTATCAGCACGACGTGAGCCAGACGCAGCTGGCGCGCAAGCTGGATGCGGTAGTGGAAGACTGCGTTAACGCCGTCGGCGTGGACCTGAACACCGCTTCCGTTCCCCTGCTGACCCGCGTGGCGGGCCTGACCCGTATGATGGCGCAGAATATCGTCGCCTGGCGTGATGAGAACGGTCAGTTCCAGAACCGCCAGCAGTTGCTGAAGGTGAGCCGTCTGGGGCCGAAAGCATTTGAGCAGTGCGCGGGCTTCCTGCGCATCAACCACGGCGATAACCCGCTGGATGCCTCTACCGTCCACCCGGAAGCGTACCCTGTTGTTGAGCGCATCCTGGCCGCCACCCGGCAAGCGCTGAAAGACCTGATGGGCGACAGCAGCGCGCTGCGTAACCTGAAAGCGGTGGATTTCACCGACGAACAGTTCGGCGTGCCGACGGTCACTGACATCATCAAAGAGCTGGAAAAACCGGGCCGCGATCCGCGTCCTGAGTTTAAAACCGCAACCTTTGCTGACGGCGTGGAAACCATGAACGACTTGCTGCCGGGCATGGTGCTGGAAGGGGCGGTAACCAACGTCACCAACTTCGGCGCGTTTGTGGATATCGGCGTGCATCAGGATGGTCTGGTGCATATCTCTTCCCTCGCCGACAAGTTCGTTGAAGATCCCCACACCGTGGTCAAAGCGGGCGACATCGTGAAGGTGAAAGTGCTGGAGGTGGATCTCCAGCGCAAGCGTATTGCCCTGACCATGCGTCTGGACGAGCAGCCGGGCGACACTAACGCGCGCCGTGGCGGTAATGGCGGTGGCCGTGAGCAGCAGCGTCCGGCAGCGAAAGCCGCGAAGCCACGCGGACGTGACGCACAGCCAGCAGGCAACAGCGCGATGATGGATGCGCTGGCAGCGGCGATGGGTAAGAAACGCTAATGCTGTAAATGCCCGGTGGCGCGACGCTTACCGGGCCTACGGTTTTGTAGGCCGGGCAAACGCAGTGCCGCCCGGCAAGCAGGCCGCAGGGAATTAAATAAATATGTTGTATCCATATTTAAACCACGAATTATCACCTCATTAACAAATAGCCTTCTTTTTATTTTCACCTCAATTTCGCAAATATTGAGCAAGGTCAAGCAGACCGCAAATTAATACGATTAACAACATCCCGTCACATTTTTATTATTGCTGATAAAAACTATTCTCATTATCATCGCAGTGTAGATTATTTAACCTCTCGTGGAATCAGGCGCTATGCAATTCACTCCAGACAGTGCGTGGAAAATTATCGGTTTTACCCGTGAGATAAGCCCGGCCTATCGGCAGAAGCTGCTGTCCCTGGGCATGCTACCCGGCTCATCGTTCCAGGTGGTGCGCGTTGCGCCGTTGGGCGATCCTGTTCATATCGAAACCCGACGCGTTAATCTGGTTCTGCGTAAAAAAGACCTCGCATTAATTGAAGTTGAATCTTTATCCCGTTAACAAGCCAGCGGTTTCAGTGAGTCTATTACAATGAAAAAATTAACTATTGGCTTAATTGGCAATCCTAATTCCGGCAAGACAACCTTATTTAATCAGTTAACCGGCGCACGCCAGCGTGTGGGAAATTGGGCAGGCGTGACGGTTGAACGCAAAGAAGGCCAGTTCACCACGACAGATAATCAGGTCACGCTGGTTGATTTACCGGGGACCTATTCACTCACCACGATTTCATCCCAGACCTCTCTCGATGAGCAAATTGCCTGCCACTATATTCTGAGCGGCGACGCGGATCTCCTCATCAACGTGGTGGATGCCTCCAACCTCGAACGAAATCTGTATCTCACGTTACAGCTGCTGGAGCTGGGTATTCCCTGCATCGTGGCGCTTAACATGCTCGACATCGCGGAGAAGCAAAAGCTGCGCATCGACGTCGATGCCCTCTCCGCCCGTCTGGGCTGCCCGGTGGTTCCGCTGGTTTCTACCCGCGCGCGCGGCATTGACGCCCTGAAGCTGGCGATTGACCGCCACACGGGCAATGCCGACGTCGAACTGGTGCACTATGCCCAGCCGCTGCTGCGCGAAGCCGGGCAGCTGGCGCAGGAGATGGACAACAGCATGCCCGCCAGACAACGTCTGTGGCTTGGCCTGCAAATGCTGGAAGGCGATATCTACAGCCGCGCCTACGCAGGCGATGCGGCGGATAAGCTGGACGTCGCACAGGCTCGCCTGAGCGACGAGCTGGACGATCCCGCTCTGCACATTGCGGATGCGCGCTATCAGGCCATCGCCGCTATCTGTGATGTGGTCAGCAATGCATTAACCGCTGAACCCAGCCGCTTCACCGCCGCCGTGGATAAGATTGTGCTCAACCGCTTCCTTGGTTTGCCGATCTTTTTACTGGTGATGTACGTGATGTTCCTGCTCGCCATTAACATCGGCGGTGCATTACAACCTATCTTTGATGGCGGCTCTGTCGCTATCTTCGTGCACGGTATTCAGTGGCTGGGCTACACCCTCCACTTCCCGGAATGGCTCACCATCTTCCTCGCACAGGGGATCGGCGGCGGGATCAATACCGTTCTGCCGCTGGTGCCGCAGATCGGCATGATGTACCTGTTCCTCTCCTTCCTTGAGGATTCCGGTTACATGGCGCGCGCCGCCTTCGTGATGGACCGCCTGATGCAGGCGCTGGGGCTGCCGGGCAAATCCTTCGTGCCGCTGATTGTCGGCTTTGGCTGTAACGTGCCGTCGGTGATGGGCGCACGCACGCTGGATGCACCGCGTGAACGTCTGATGACCATTATGATGGCGCCGTTCATGTCCTGCGGCGCGCGGCTGGCGATCTTCGCGGTCTTTGCCGCGGCGTTCTTTGGTCAGGAAGGGGCGCTGGCCGTCTTCTCCCTGTATGTGCTGGGTATCGTGATGGCTATTCTCACCGGCCTGATGCTGAAGCACACCATCATGCGTGGCGAAGCGTCGCCGTTCGTGATGGAACTGCCGGTTTATCACGTTCCGCATCTGAAAAGCCTGATTATTCAGACATGGCAGCGCCTGAAGGGTTTCGTTCTGCGCGCCGGTAAGGTGATTGTGGTGGTCAGCATTTTCCTGAGCGCCCTGAACAGCTTCACCCTGAGCGGCCAGGCTGCGGACAACATTAATGACTCTGCCCTAGCCTCCGTCAGCCGGATCATTACGCCGGTCTTCAAACCGATTGGCGTTCAGGAAGACAACTGGCAGGCAACCGTGGGACTGTTCACCGGCGCGATGGCAAAAGAGGTGGTTGTCGGCACCCTGAACACGCTTTACACCGCGGAAAACATCCAGGAAGAGGAGTTTAATCCGGCAGCGTTCAACCTCGGCGATGAACTGCTTGGCGCGGTGGAAGAGACCTGGCAGAGCCTGAAAGACACCTTCAGCCTGAGCGTACTGGCGAACCCGATTGAAGCCAGCAAAGGCGACGGCGAAATGGCGACCGGAGCAATGGGCGTGATGGGCCAGAAATTTGGCAGCGCGTCAGCGGCCTACAGCTACCTGATCTTCGTCCTGCTCTATATTCCGTGCATCTCGGTCATGGGCGCCATTGCCCGTGAGTCCAGCCGCGGCTGGATGGGCTTCTCCATCCTGTGGGGGCTGAACATTGCCTACTCGCTGGCGACCGTGTTTTATCAGGCCGTCAATTACAGCCAGCATCCGCGCTACAGCCTGGTCTGTATCCTCGCGGTGATCCTGTTTAACGTAATGGTGATTGGCCTGCTGCGCCGGGCGCGTAGCCGCGTTGACGTTAACCTGCTGGCAACGCGCAAAACCCCGACGACCTGCTGTAGCAGCCCTGCGGGCGACTGTCACTGAGGGGAAGAAAGATGGCATCGTTGATTCAGATTCGTGACTTACTGGCGTTACAGGGACGAATGGAGGCGAAGCAGCTTAGCCTCAGCCTGCATACGCCGCAGCCGATGATCGATGCCATGCTGGAAAGGCTGGAGGCGATGGGGAAAGCCGTGCGCATTCAGGAAGAGCCGGACGGTTGTCTGTCCGGCAGTTGTAAGAGTTGTCCTGAAGGTAAAGCCTGTCTCAGGGAGTGGTGGACGCTTCGCTGATAAAACCGGACAGCGCCGAACAAAACTCAGCAGGATGAGAGATGAACGGCGCATGTGCCGCTTTGGCAACCACCATTGATTTACTCTCCGGCCACAGCGCATCCAGCAGCGGAACCACCTTGCGCGGAACCAGTCCATCCAGATAGCCATAAATACGCAGATGCGGCACCGTTAACGACGCCAGCGGCTCGCGCAGATCGACCGTTTTCAGGATCTCCAGCCCTCCATTCAACACCTCAACCTCCGGCATCGGCAGAGAAAGCACCGTCTGCTTCAGCGTCCGCGCATCCTGACGGGCGGTTTCTGTTCCCATCGTCTGTAATGCCAGGAAACGCTCCACCGTCCGCTGGAAGTCTTCGCTCAGCTGATGCTGGAACCCGGCCAGTACCTCCGGTTTGATGCCCGGCCACGCCTCGCGGGCGCTGAAACAGGGTGATGAGGCAACGGTGATCAGCGCCTGGACCCGCTCAGGATGGCGCAGCGCAATCTGGCTTGCCACCAGCCCGCCCAGGCTCCAGCCGAGCCAGACGGCTTTTTGCGGCGCGGCATCCAGAACCTGCTCCGCCATGTCGTCAAGCGTCATCGCGCCGTAGCCGCGGCTGCGGCCATAGCCCGGTAGATCCACCAGGTGTACCGTGAATTGCGAGGCCAGTTCCTCACTTATGCAACGCCACACTTCGGCGTTCAGTCCCCATCCGTGCAGCAGCACAAGATGACAATTTCCCGTCCCAACGGTCTGCCACCACAGCGTCTTCATCAGTTAACGTTCTCTTTTTTCACATGGAGGTTGCGTATGCTAACAGTGCCCGGCTTGTGCTGGCTATGCCGAATGCCACTTGCGATGAGCGCGTGGGGCGTCTGTTCCGTTTGCACGCGAGCGCTGGGTTACCTGAAGGGCTGTCCGCAATGCGGCTTGCCTGCCGTAAGCCAGACGCTCCCCTGCGGCCGATGCCTGAAAAAAGCGCCGCCGTGGAGCGCGCTGGTGGCGGTGGATGATTACGTTTTGCCGCTGAGTCGTCTGGTTCATCAGTTTAAGTTTTCCAGCCAGACTGCACTGGCGCAGCCCCTGGCACGTCTGTTATTACTGGCGGTGTTGCAGGCGCGAAGAACGCGCGGGCTGCCGCCGGTCGACACGCTCGTGAACGTGCCACTGTTTCAGCGTCGGCACTGGCGGCGGGGATACAATCAGAGCGACCTGCTGTGCCGTCCGCTCGCCCACTGGCTGGGTTGCCGGTACCCCGCCTCTGCGCTGAAACGTACTCATGCCACTGCCGTTCAGCACCGGCTTAACGCCCGGTCGCGCAAAAGGAACCTGAAAAACGCCTTTCACCTTGAATTGCCGGTCAACGGCCTCCATATCGCGATTGTGGATGATGTCGTCACCACGGGCAGTACCGTGGCTGAACTTTCCCGACTGCTTTTGCAAAGCGGCGCCGCGTCAGTTCAGGTATGGTGTCTGTGCCGTACCTTGTAGCCCTTCTTCAATGGGCGTATGATTATACCCAGGTAATTTAGTCAACTATTAGGCCAAAGCTATGATCCGTATTTCCGATTCTGCACAAGCGCACTTTGCCAAACTGCTGGCAAATCAGGAAGAAGGGACGCAGATCCGCGTGTTTGTGATCAATCCAGGCACTCCGAATGCAGAATGTGGTGTCTCTTATTGTCCTCCGGATGCTGTGGAAGCAACTGACACTGCCCTTAAATTTGAACAGCTCACCGCGTACGTTGATGAGCTGAGCGCGCCGTATCTTGAAGATGCGGAGATTGATTTCGTCACTGACCAGCTGGGTTCTCAGCTGACGCTGAAGGCACCAAACGCCAAGATGCGTAAAGTCTCCGACGATGCCCCGCTGATGGAGCGTGTGGAATATCTGCTGCAATCGCAGATCAACCCGCAGCTGGCCGGCCACGGGGGACGTGTTTCCCTGATGGAAATCACCGAAGATGGTCTGGCGATCCTGCAATTCGGCGGCGGCTGTAACGGCTGCTCCATGGTTGATGTAACCCTGAAAGAAGGGATCGAGAAGCAGCTGCTGAACGAATTCCCGGAACTGAAAGGCGTGCGCGATCTGACCGAGCACCAGCGCGGCGAGCACTCCTACTACTGATTCAGTACCCGTCTGTATTGCCCGGTGGCGCTGCGCTTACCGGGCCTACTTTTTCTTGCCTCCCCCTCTATATGTTGACCTGCGTCTCATAATTCAAATTTTGCCACCTTGGGTGATTCTCAATCACGTCATGTTACCCGTATCATTCCCATGGGCACTCAACACCCTTATAACAGCCGACTAAACTTAACGTTTTCGCAGGCATCAGTATGAGTGCCGTTAACACTCTGTTCCCAGTTGGGACAACCGGAATTTGTCGTTGAAACAATGACGTTACCCATAACAATTCAAAGGCCAGGTCAATCATGCCATTAGTCATCGTCGCTATCGGTGTTGTGTTATTACTGCTCTTGATGATCCGCTTCAAAATGAACGGATTTATCGCTCTGGTTCTGGTGGCACTTGCAGTCGGTCTGATGCAGGGAATGCCGCTGGTTAAAGTTATCAGCTCCATTAAAGCCGGTGTCGGCGGTACGCTCGGCAGCCTGGCGCTGATCATGGGCTTCGGCGCCATGCTCGGTAAAATGCTCGCGGACTGCGGTGGCGCACAGCGTATTGCCACCACGCTGATCGACAAATTTGGTAAGAAGAACATTCAATGGGCGGTGGTGTTAACCGGTTTTACCGTCGGTTTCGCGCTGTTCTATGAAGTGGGCTTCGTGCTGATGCTGCCGCTGGTGTTCACCATCGCCGCTGCCGCCAACATCCCGCTGCTGTTCGTGGGTGTGCCGATGGCTGCGGCGCTGTCCGTGACCCACGGCTTCCTGCCGCCGCACCCGGGCCCAACGGCTATCGCCACCATCTTCCACGCCGATATGGGTAAAACCCTGCTGTTCGGTACGATTCTGGCGATCCCGACGGTGATTCTGGCAGGCCCGGTGTACGCCCGCTTCCTGAAAGGCATTGATAAGCCTATCCCGGAAGGGCTGTACAGCGCCAAAACCTTTACTGAAGAAGAGATGCCAGGCTTTGGCGTCAGCGTCTGGACCTCACTGGTACCGGTGATCCTGATGGCGATGCGTGCCATAGCAGAGATGGTTCTGCCGAAAGGTCACGCGTTCCTGTCCGTTGCGGAGTTCCTGGGCGACCCGGTGATGGCAACGCTGATTGCGGTCCTGATCGCCATGTTCACCTTCGGTCTTAACCGTGGTCGTTCCATGGATCAGATCAACGACACGCTGACCTCTTCCATCAAAATCATTGCCATGATGCTGCTGATCATCGGCGGTGGCGGCGCGTTCAAGCAGGTGCTGGTCGACAGCGGCGTGGATAAATACATCGCGGCCATGATGCATGAAACCAACGTCTCCCCTCTGCTGATGGCGTGGTCTATCGCCGCGGTGCTGCGTATTGCGCTGGGCTCTGCGACCGTTGCGGCGATTACCGCAGGCGGTATCGTTGCGCCGCTGATTGCGACCACGGGCGTAAGCCCTGAGCTGATGGTTATTGCGGTCGGTTCCGGTAGCGTGATTTTCTCCCACGTGAACGATCCGGGCTTCTGGCTGTTCAAGGAGTACTTCAACCTGACCATCGGTGAAACCATCAAGTCCTGGTCCGCGCTGGAAACCATCATTTCGGTGTGCGGTCTGATCGGGGTGCTGCTGTTGAATATGGTGGTTTGATGTAAAAAAGCCGGGTGGCGCTGACGCTTACCCGGCCTACATTCTATTCCCTCTCCCTCTGGGAGAGGGTTAGGGTGAGGGTGAAACTACCGCTTCTTACCCACCGCTTTTCGCCGCTTGTCCAAATCCTTAATCAACCTGTTCACCCCGTCATCGGCGAACATCGCTTCAAGCGTTGTGGACAGCTTGCGACGCCAGTTTTTGTACTGATAGCTGGTGCCGGGGATGTTTACCGGCTCCGCCATATCAATCCAGTCTTCCGGTTGCAGACCGAGCAACGCGCTGTTGCTGTCGGCAATATAGCGCTGTAAGCCACGGTTAAGCGTTGGCGTCATCGACATCAGCGACGCCTTATGCCCGGCGCGCTTCGGCAGACAGCCATGCTTATGCAGCGCATCCAGCAGCCCCTGCTTCGCCAGCTCGCGATCCTGATACAGCCCACGCAGAACCTCTTCATCCGGGTAGAGACCCAGCGTTTTGCCGAGCGTCAGGTCGCCGCTTTCCCAGTAGCCTCTGAGCGTAGGAAGATCATGCGTCGTCGCGACTGCCATTGACTGTTCAGGGTACGCTTTCGGCGCGCGGAAGGTTTTCTCATGGTCGTTTTCAAAATAGAGCACTTTGTAGGAGTAAACCCCGCTGTCGCGGAGCTTGCTGACAATTTCCACCGGCACGGTACCGAGATCTTCGCCAATCACCATGCACTGATGACGTTTACTCTCCAGCGCGAGGATTGAGAGCAGGTCGTCCACCGGATACTGCACGTACGCCCCGTGGTCAGCCGTTTCACCGTACGGGATCCACCACAGGCGCAGCACGGACATCACGTGGTCGATACGCAACGCGCCGCAGTTCTGCATGTTAGCGCGCAGCAGGTCGATAAACGGCTCGTAGGCACGCGCCGTCATCACGTGCGGATCCATCGGCGGTAAGCCCCAGTTCTGACCGAGCGGGCCCAGAATATCCGGCGGCGCCCCCACAGAAGCTTTCAGGCAGTAAAGCTCACGGTCACACCAGGTTTCCGCCCCGCCTTCCGCCACGCCGACGGCCAGATCGCGATACAACCCGATCGGCATGTTATAGCCCTGGCTCACCTGCCAGCAGGCGGCAAACTGGCTGTACGCCAGCCACTGCAACCAGAGATAGAAATCCACCTCGTCGGCATGCGTCTCACAGAACGCCTTCACTTCCGGGGTATCCACGGACTGATACGCTTCCGGCCACACCGGCCAGCCCCAGCGCATCTCGTCCTCCTGAACCTGATACGCATGCAGCGCATCAAACGCCGCCTGCCAGTAAAGGCTCTCACCTTCCTGCATCACAAACTGGCGGAAGGCTGCCATCTGCTCGTCGTCGCGTTTCGCAAAGCCTTTCCACGCCAGACGCAAAGCCGCCATTTTCAGCGCGGTCACGGAGGCATAATCCACCCAGTCCGCATCGCGGGCCTGTTTCAGCAACTGTTGCGTGGTCTCAAGCTTCCACCACGCCTGAGCCTCTTTGCTGTTTTTGAAATCGTCTAACGCGTTAACGTCGATATAAATCACGTTCAGCCAGCGACGGGACGACGGGCTGTACGGGCTGGCGCTTTCCGGGTTGGCCGGATAGAGCGCGTGGATCGGGTTGAGGCCGATAAATGCCCCGCCGCGCTCACCAACAGATGCCAGCATCTTTTTCAGATCGCCGAAATCGCCGATTCCCCAGTTGCTGTCCGAGCGCAGGGTGTAGAGCTGCACGCAGGCGCCCCACAGCTTTTTGCCTTCCAGCAGCGCCTGCGGCTCATAGCAGCGCTTTGGCGCCACGATCACCCGGCAGTGAAAACGCTGGTCGTCCCGGGTGAGCGTAAGCGTGTGGTAGCCCTCCGGCAGCTTCGCCGGAAGGTTGAGGGTTTTGCCGCCGGTGGCATGGCCTTTGTGCTGATGCCCCTCTTCGGTGGTGAGCAGCCAGCTGAACTCGCCGCGCCCTTCCACCGCCAGCGGCATCTTTTTGCCCGCGGTAAAGACCTTCACGTTCGGCACCGGCGCACCCGACGCTTTCGCGTCGGTTTTGTGCATGGCATCCAGCAAACGTCTTTTGGTGTCCGCACCAATAGACTGCGGTTTGCCGTGCGCATTGATGTAACTGAGGCTAATTCCCGCCGCCTGCGCGGCACTGTCCAGACGTTTACTCTCCATCGCGCTTCCTTAGCGTTTTGCCTGCCAGATACGAGCCTGATAATCACGGATTGAGCGGTCAGAGCTGAACATACCGCAGCGCGCGGTGTTCAGGATACACGCGCGGGTCCAGGCATCCTGGTCGCGATACAGCACGTCGACCTGCTTCTGCGCTTCAACATAAGCAGAGAAGTCAGCCATCACCAGGTACGGGTCGCCGCCCTGTTTGTCCATGCTGTGCAGCATCTGGTCAAACGCGTGCTTGTCGCCGTCGCTGTACTTCCCGCTTTCCAGCTCTTTGAGCACCGCATCCAGCACTTTGTCTTTTTTACGCCATTTCACCGGGTCATACCCTTTGGCTTTGATGGCTTTCACTTCTTCAACAGTATGGCCGAAGATAAAGATGTTCTCTTCGCCGACCTTCTCGGCGATTTCGACGTTCGCACCGTCCAGCGTGCCGACGGTCAGCGCGCCGTTCAGGGCCAGCTTCATGTTGCCGGTACCGGACGCTTCTTTACCGGCGGTAGAGATCTGCTCGGAAATATCCGCCGCCGGGATCAGCATTTCAGCCGCAGAGACGCAGTAGTCCGGCAGGAACACCACCTTCAGCTTGTCGCCCACTTTCGGATCGTTGTTAATCGCCGCCGCCACTTTATTAATGGCAAGGATAATGTTTTTCGCCAGGTAGTAGCCCGGCGCCGCTTTCGCACCGAACAGGAACACGCGCGGGACGCGGTCAGCCTGCGGGTTCTCGCGGATCTCTTTGTACAGCGCCAGAATGTGCAGCAGGTTCAGGTGCTGACGTTTGTACTCGTGCAGACGTTTGATCTGGATATCGAAAATCGCATTCGGGTTGATCTCAATTCCGGTGCGCATTTTCACGAACTCAGCCAGACGAACCTTGTTCTCCAGCTTAATGGCGCGGTACTGCTCGCGGAACTTCGCGTCGTCAGCCTGTTTTTCCAGGTTGATCAGCTGGTCCAGGTCGTTGGCCCACTCTTTCTTCAGGGTCTTGTCCAGCAGGCCGGCCAGCAGCGGGTTGCACTGCTTGATCCAGCGACGCGGCGTGATGCCGTTGGTCACGTTATGGAATTTGGTCGGCCACAGCTGGTGGTATTCCGGGAAGAGATCTTTCACCACCAGATCCGAGTGCAGCGCGGCAACGCCGTTCACCGCAAAGCCGCTGACCACGCACATGTTCGCCATGCGCACCTGTTTGTCGTGTACCACGGCCAGCTTCGCCCAGACGGCTTTGTCGCCCGGCCAGGTTTTCTCCACCAGCGTTTTGAACTGGTCGTTAATCTTATTGATGATCTGCATATGGCGCGGCAGCAGCGTTTTCACCAGCTTCTCATCCCAGCACTCCAGCGCTTCCGGCATCAGGGTGTGGTTGGTGTAGGCGAAGGTGCGGCTGGTGATGGCCCAGGCGTCATCCCAGCTCAGCTGATGCTCGTCGATCAGCACGCGCAGCAGTTCCGGGATGGCAATGGTCGGGTGCGTGTCGTTAAGCTGAATCACTTCGAAGTCCGGCAGCTGTGCCAGCTTGCGGCCCGCCAGGTGATGGCGACGCAGAATGTCCGCCACGGAGCAGGCGCACTGGAAGTACTGCTGCATCAGACGCAGTTTTTTACCCGCCAGATGGTTGTCGTTCGGGTAGAGGACTTTGGTCAGCTTCTCGGCATCGATCCCCTGCTGCTCGGCGCGCAGGAAATCACCGTCGTTGAATTTGGTCAGGTTAAACGGATGCGCGTGCTTCGCCTGCCACAGACGCAGCGGCTGCGCCACGCCGTTACGGTAGCCGAGTACCGGCAGATCCCAGGCTTCACCGGTAATGGTGAACGCCGGTTCCCAGAGTCCCTGCTTCGTGACTTTCCCGCCAATCCCGACCTGCACATCCAGCTGCGCGTTGTGGCGGAACCACGGATAGGTATTGCGGTGCCAGTCGTCCGGCGCTTCCATCTGATGGCCGTCGGCAAATGACTGACGGAACAGGCCATACTGATAGTTCAGGCCATAGCCAATTGCCGACTGACCCACGGTTGCCATGGAATCCAGGAAGCAGGCTGCCAGACGTCCCAGACCGCCATTACCCAGCGCCGGGTCAATCTCTTCTTCCAGCAGATCGGTCAGGTTGATGTCGTGTTCTTTCAGCACGTCACCGACGTCCTGATACCAGCCAAGGTTCAGCAGATTGTTGCCCGTCAGACGACCAATCAGGAACTCCATCGAAATGTAGTTGACGTGACGCTGGCCTTTCACAGGCTTCGCCACAGGCTGAGCGTCCAGCTGCTCTGCGAGCGCCCCGCTCACCGCCTGCCACCACTGGTGAGGCGTCATCTCGTTTGCAGCATGAAGGCCAAAACGCTGCCACTGACGCGTCAGGGCAGCCTGAAATTGAGCTTTGTTGAAAGTAGGCTGTGACATAGGGAATCGGCATCCTGTAGAGAGAAAACACATTTGGCGCTAGTGTGCCTGGCTCATTGCGCCTCTTCCTCCTCCTGTCGGGGATTAGGCAGGGAGGAGTAGCGGGGATGAGCATAAAAGTGTGATCGAGGCCACTGTGTAAGTGTGCGCTTCGCGGAAAAAGCGATCCCGGAAGAGCGTCAAAGAAATGAAATGCAGTTTCGGAGGAAAGTTATCATCGCTGAAATGATTACTTACGTAGAATAATATTTCCGCGCGTCGGGATTATTCAGCACCACTATTAAGCCCATGCAACTTTCCCTGAAGTTAATTAACTTCAGCGTCATTATCTCTTTCTGAAACCAGTTTCAGCGCAACCGCGCCTTATGCAGGCAAGCCAGAAGCAGCGCGGCATCCAGCCAATTACGGAAAGTTCCATCAGTGATGAGAATGTTTTGTGACAGAGTGCAAATTCAGAGCCTCCAAACCCAGACATAACTTGCAATAGTTCCTCTATTGGCCGAACTTATAGATATTAATTACGAAGCGCAAAAAAAATAAATTCTCTCGTTCCCCACAGTGAAGTGAAAACTATGTTGATTCCGTCCAAATTAAGTCGCCCGGTTCGTCTTGACCATACTGTGGTCCGCGAGCGCCTGCTGGCTAAACTTTCCGGTGCGCATAATTTCCGACTGGCGCTGGTTACGAGTCCTGCGGGTTATGGAAAAACAACGCTCATTTCGCAATGGGCGGCAGGTAAAAACGATCTTGGCTGGTACTCCCTGGATGAAGGTGATAACCAGCAGGAGCGTTTTGCCAGCTATTTAATTGCCGCGATTCAGCAGGCAACCAACGGACACTGCGTCACCAGCGAAGTGATGGTGCAGAAGCGCCAGTACGCCAGCCTGTCCTCTCTTTTCTCCCAGCTGTTTATCGAGCTGGCCGAATGGCATCGCCCGCTGTATGTGGTGATTGATGATTATCATCTGATCACCAACCCGGTTATTCACGAGTCCATGCGTTTCTTCCTGCGCCATCAGCCGGAAAACCTGACGCTGGTTGTCCTGTCGCGTAACCTTCCGCAGTTGGGCATTGCCAACCTGCGCGTGCGCGATCAGTTGCTGGAAATCGGCAGTCAGCAGCTGGCCTTTACCCATCAGGAAGCGAAGCAGTTCTTTGACTGCCGCCTGACGTCTCCGATTGAGGCGTCGGAAAGCAGCCGCCTGTGCGATGACGTTGCCGGCTGGGCCACGGCGCTTCAGCTGATTGCCCTCTCCGCGCGGCAAAACAACAGCCCGACGCATCAGTCCGCACGCCGCCTGGCGGGCATCAACGCCAGCCACCTGTCGGATTATCTGGTGGATGAAGTACTCGACAGCGTTGACCTCTCCACCCGCCATTTCCTGCTGAAAAGCTCCCTGCTGCGTTCCATGAACGATGCGCTGATTGTGCGCGTCACCGGCATTGAAAACGGGCAGCTTCAGCTCGAAGAGATTGAACGTCAGGGTCTGTTCCTGACGCGCATGGACGATCACGGCGAATGGTTTAGCTACCATCCGCTGTTTGGCAGCTTCCTGCGTCAGCGTTGCCAGTGGGAACTGGCCGCAGAGCTGCCTGACATTCACCGCGCCGCCGCCGAAAGCTGGATGGCGCAAGGTTTTCCGAGTGAGGCTATCCACCATGCGCTGGCCGCCGGGGATGCCGGTATGCTGCGCGATATTCTGCTCAACCACGCGTGGGGACTGTTCAACCACAGCGAACTGACGCTGCTGGAAGAGTCGTTAAAAGCGCTGCCGTGGGAAAGCCTGCTGGAGAACCCGCGTCTGGTGCTGCTCCAGGCCTGGCTGATGCAGAGCCAGCATCGCTACAGCGAAGTGAACACCCTGCTGGCGCGCGCCGAGCAGGAGATGGAAAGCGAGATGGATACCACCCTGCATGGCGAATTTAACGCCCTGCGTGCGCAGGTGGCGATTAACGACGGTGACCCTGATGAAGCCGAACGGCTGGCGATGGTCGCGCTGGATGAGCTGCCGCTGGCGAATTTTTACAGCCGTATTGTCGCCACCTCGGTACACGGCGAAGTGCTGCACTGTAAGGGCGATCTCACGCGTTCGCTTTCACTCATGCAGCAAACCGAACAGATGGCGCGCCGACACGATGTCTGGCATTACGCCCTGTGGAGTCTGATCCAGCAAAGCGAGATTTTATTTGCTCAGGGGTTCCTGCAAGCCGCCTGGGAAAACCAGGAGAAAGCGTTCCAGCTGATCCGTGAACAGCATCTGGAACAGCTGCCGATGCACGAGTTCCTGTTGCGTATTCGCGCTCAGCTGCTGTGGGCATGGTCGCGTCTGGATGAAGCGGAAAGCTGCGCCCGCCAGGGTCTGAATGTCCTTTCGAGCTTCCAGCCGCAGCAGCAGCTCCAGTGTCTGGCTCTGCTGGTGCAGTGCTCGCTGGCGCGCGGCGACCTGGATAATGCCCGCAACCATCTTAACCGCCTGGAAAACCTGCTCGGCAACGGGCAGTACCATAGCGACTGGGTATCCAACGCCGATAAGGTCCGGGTGATTTACTGGCAGATGACCGGCGATAAAAAGTCCGCCGCCAACTGGCTGCGTCATACGCCTAAACCGGAATTTGCCAATAACCACTTCCTGCAAAGCCAGTGGCGCAACATCGCCCGCGTGCAGATCCTGCTGGGTGACTTTGAGCCTGCGGAGATCGTGCTGGAAGAGTTAAACGAAAACGCCCGCAGCCTGCGCCTGATGAGCGATTTAAACCGCAACCTGCTGCTGTTAAACCAGCTTTACTGGCAGGCGGGACGTAAAAATGATGCCCAGCGCGTACTGCTGGAAGCGTTGCAGCTGGCGAACCGCACCGGGTTTATCAGCCACTTTGTGATTGAGGGTGAAGTGATGGCCCAGCAGCTGCGCCAGCTGATTCAGCTCAACACGCTGCCGGAACTCGATCAGCATCGCGCCCAGCGCATTCTGCGCGAGATCAACCAGCATCATCGCCACAAGTTTGCGCACTTCGATGAAAACTTTGTTGAACGTCTGCTGAACCATCCGGAAGTGCCGGAGCTTATCCGCACCAGCCCGCTCACCCAGCGTGAATGGCAGGTGCTGGGGCTGATCTACTCAGGCTACAGCAACGAGCAGATTGCCGGTGAGCTGGCGGTGGCGGCGACCACCATTAAAACGCACATTCGCAATCTGTATCAGAAGCTGGGCGTGGCGCATCGACAGGATGCGGTGCAGCATGCGCAGCAGCTGTTGAAGATGATGGGATACGGGGTTTAGTTTTGTGCGGCCTGATGCCCTCACCCCGGCCCTCTCCCACAGGGAGAGGGAGAACGGCTTTTCAACACAACTCTAACTGCACATTATTATCTTTAATCACCTGCATGACGCCCGCCGGCGGCATCACGTCGGTGTAGACCGCATTCACCATGCTGATGCTGCCCATGTTCACCATTGCGTTACGGCCAAACTTGGAGTGATCCACCACCAGCATTACGTGGCGTGAGTTCTCAATGATCGCGCGCTTGGTGCGCACTTCGTGGTAATCAAACTCCAGCAGCGAGCCGTCGGTGTCGATGCCGCTGATCCCCAGAATGCCGAAGTCGAGGCGGAACTGAGAGATAAAATCGAGCGTCGCTTCGCCGATAATGCCCCCGTCGCGGCTGCGCAGTTCGCCGCCCGCGAGGATGATGCGGAAATCGTCTTTCTGCATCAACGTGTTGGCCACGTTCAGGTTGTTGGTCACCACGCGCAGGTTCTCGTGGTTTAGCAGCGCATGGGCGACCGCTTCCGGGGTGGTGCCGATATCAATAAACAGCGTCGCGCCGTTCGGGATCTGGCTCGCCACTTTACGGGCGATACGCTCTTTCTCTGCCGTTTGCGTCGCCTTACGGTCATGCCATGAGGTGTTCACCGAGCTGGACGGCAGCGCGGCGCCGCCGTGGTGACGCAGAATACGGTTCTGATCGGCCAGGTCGTTGAGGTCACGACGGATGGTTTGCGGGCTGACGGCAAACTGCTCCACCAGCTCTTCAGTACTGACGTATCCCTGTTTTTTTACCAGTTCGATAATGGCGTCATGACGTTGTGTTTGTTTCATCAAATGTCCCTGAGAATTATGTTCGTTTTCGCGCATGGAGCGTATCGGCCAGCGCCATCGCCAGCCCGACCGCCAGGCCGGTAACGTGCGCACCATTGGCGATAGACATACCAAACAGATCAAACCATCCGGCAATAAGCCATATTAACGCAAAGGTTATTAATCCACGTTGTAAATAGATGCCGCTATCCGGGTCGCGCTCGCCTCTGAGCCAGGCGTAACCCATCAGGGCGTACACCACGCCGGATAACCCGCCAAACCACGGACCGCTGAATTTATGCTGCACGTAGCCGCTTAACAGGGCGCTGATAAGGGTGATCACAATCAGCTTGCCGCTGCCGAGCCGCTTCTCCACCGCCCCGCCGAGATACCACCACCACAGCAGGTTAAAGAGGATATGCATCACCGAGAAGTGCATCAGCGCATGCGTGAAGTAGCGCCAGACATCAAATTGCAGGGAGGGATCGTAGGGCCATGCGAGGGCAATCATCACGCTCTGGTCGCCCACCACGCTCATAATAATGAAGACGGTGATGCAGGCTGCCATCAAAAGCAGCGTAAACGGTCCTGCGCGCTCGCGGAGGGTGGCGAGAAACGGAAAACGTTGATAGTGCAGGCCACTGCCGGTCTGGCCGGATTGCCAGCTTGCCGCCAGATAACGCGGGTCGCCCGGGTTTTCCAGAAAACGCGCCAGCTCGTCATTCACGCGGCTGGCCTGGCTTTCGTCTGCCAGCCAGACATCCGTCTGTGTATGCTGCTGAATAGTCAGGATAATGCCCTGCGTCGCCATATAGTCGACAAACGCCTGGGCGACGCGCGGGTTGCTAAAAGAGGTGATCATCAACATGGGCAGCGGTCGCTTATTTCCACACAAAAGGGGACAGTATAGCGGGATCAGCGCTCAAACGCGTATTCAACTTCTGCCGGGAAATGACGATGCCAGGCATCGAAGCCGCCCTCGACGCTGTACACCGCGTCGTAACCCTGCTGGAGCAGATACTGCGCCGCGCCTTTACTGCTGTTGCCGTGATAGCACATCACCATCACCGGGGTATCGAAGTCGTTATCGCGCATAAACGCGCCCAGCGTGTCGTTGGTGAGATGGAACGCGCCCGGCGTGTGGCCCATCGCAAAGCTCTGCGGATCGCGGATGTCCACCAGCACCGCTTTTCCCTGGTGCATCTTCTGGTGGGCTTCTTCTACGTTAATACATTCAAACTGTTCCATGGTGTTCTCTTTCGATTATTCAGATTTTATGCGGCTTGCTGACCCTCACCCCTGCCCTCTCCCTAAAAGGGAGAGGGAGCAAACCATCCCCTCGCCCCTCTGGGGAGAGGGTTAGGGTGAGGGGAGAGGGCATCAGACCGCACTATTTTACCCCGTAGTGTACGTCCTGGCGGCGGGTAAACGCCATTATGTTATCCATATCACTCTAAATTGTTTTTTTGATGTTACCAAAAGCGCGTTCCTTTGCTATTATGAGCGATATCGAACATTTTTGAGCTTTAACGAAAGTGCATGAGGGTGTTATGGAAACCAAAGATCTGATTGTGATAGGCGGTGGCATCAACGGTGCCGGTATTGCGGTTGATGCCGCAGGACGCGGTTTATCCGTGCTGATGCTGGAAGCTAACGATCTCGCCTGCGCGACGTCGTCCGCCAGCTCCAAGCTGATCCACGGTGGCCTGCGCTACCTGGAACACTACGAATTCCGCCTGGTCAGCGAAGCGCTGGCCGAACGCGAAGTACTGCTGAAAATGGCTCCGCATCTGGCGATCCCGATGCGTTTCCGCCTGCCACATCGCCCGCATCTGCGTCCGGCGTGGATGATCCGCATTGGTCTGTTTATGTACGATCATCTGGGTAAACGCACCAGCCTGCCGGGTTCGACTGGTTTGCGTTTTGGCTCAGAGTCGGTCCTTAAGCCTGAAATCGTGCGCGGTTTCGAATATTCCGACTGCTGGGTGGACGATGCGCGTCTGGTGCTGGCTAACGCGCAGATGGTCGAGAAGAAAGGCGGCGAGGTGAAAACCCGTACCCGCGCGACCGCCGCACGCCGCGAAAACGGCCTGTGGATTGTAGAAGCGGAAGACGTGGATACCGGCGAGAAGTTCAGCTGGAAAGCGCGCGGTCTGGTGAACGCCACCGGCCCGTGGGTAAAACAGTTCTTCGATGACGGTATGCACCTGCCTTCTCCGTACGGCATCCGCCTGATCAAGGGCAGCCACATTGTGGTGCCGCGTGTGCATACCCAGAAACAGGCTTATATCCTGCAAAACGAAGACAAGCGCATCGTGTTTGTGATCCCGTGGATGGACGAGTTCTCCATCATCGGCACCACCGACGTAGAGTACAAAGGCGATCCGAAAAACGTAGAGATCGACGAGAGTGAAGTCAGCTACCTGCTGAAAGTGTACAACGCGCACTTTAAGAAACAGCTGGCGCGCGATGACGTGGTCTGGACCTACTCCGGCGTGCGTCCGCTGTGTGATGACGAGTCTGACTCACCGCAGGCCATCACCCGTGACTATACGCTTGATATTCATGACGTGGACGGTCAGGCGCCCCTGCTGTCGGTGTTTGGCGGTAAGCTCACCACCTACCGTAAACTGGCGGAGCACGCGCTGGAGAAACTGGCGCCGTATTACAAAGGCATCGGCCCGGCGTGGACGAAAGGCGCCGTGCTGCCTGGCGGCGATATCGGCGATAACCGCGACGATTACGCCGCGAAGCTGCGCCGTCGCTTCCCGTTCATTACCGAAGGAATGGCGCGTCACTATGCCCGCACCTACGGCAGCAACACCGAACTGTTCCTCGGCGACGCGAAAGAGATTGCCGATCTGGGCGAGCATTTTGGCCATGAGCTGTACGAAGCCGAGCTGCGCTATCTGGTGGAACACGAATGGGTGCGCCGTCTGGACGATGCCATCTGGCGTCGTACTAAAGAAGGGATGTGGCTGAATGCCGAGCAGCAGTCTCGCGTGGCGCAGTGGTTGCAGCAGCATGCGGGAAAGCGTGAACTGTCGTTGGCGTCGTAATTGAAAAAAAGCCGGGTGGCGGCTCCGCCTTACCCGGCCTACTCGATCCCGTAGGCCCGGTAAGCGCAGCGCCACCGGGCTTTGTTTTTACAACCGCACCGGATCAATATGCCAGATATTCTCGGCATACTCTTTGATGGTCCTGTCCGACGAGAAGTACCCCATGTTGGCGATGTTATGCATCGCGGCGCTGGTCCACTTCTCCGGCTGACGGTACAGTTCGTCCACCTTATCCTGACAATCCACGTAGCTGCGGTAATCCGCCAGCACCTGATAGTGATCGCCAAAGTTAATCAGCGAGTCCACCAGATCGCGATAGCGTCCGGGCTCCTCAGGGTTAAACACGCCGGTGGCGATTTGCGTCAGCACCTGGCGTAACTCTTCATCCTCTTCATAATACTCACGCGGCGAGTAGCCCTGCTTGCGCAGCGCCTCCACCTCTTCCGCCGTATTCCCGAAGATAAAGATATTCTCCGCCCCCACATGCTCCAGCATCTCGACATTTGCGCCGTCCAGCGTGCCGATAGTCAGCGCGCCGTTCAGGGCAAACTTCATGTTGCTGGTGCCGGATGCTTCCGTCCCCGCCGTGGAAATCTGCTCAGAGAGATCCGCCGCCGGAATAATCAGCTGCGCCAGGCTCACGCTGTAGTTCGGGATAAACACGACCTTCAGCTTATCGCCAATGTCCGGATCGTGATTCACCACCTTCGCCACATCGTTGATGAGATGGATGATGTGCTTCGCCATGTAGTACGCGGAGGCCGCCTTACCGGCAAAGATTTTCACGCGCGGCACCCACTCCGCCGTCGGGTCAGCCTTAATGCGGTTGTAGTGGGTAATGACGTGCAGGACGTTCATCAGCTGACGCTTGTACTCGTGGATACGTTTGATCTGCACGTCGAACAGCGCTTTCGGGTTCGCCACCACGTTCAGATGCAGCGCCAGCCAGACCGACAGACGTTTCTTGTTCAGCAGCTTGGCTTCGCGCACGGCTTTGTTCACCGTCGGGAAATCAATGTGCTGCTCAAGCTCGCTCAGCTGGCTCAAATCGGTGCGCCAGGTGCGGCCAATGTTCTCATCCAGAACGTCGGAGAGCGGCTGGTTCGCCAGCGCCAGCCAGCGGCGCGGGGTGACGCCGTTGGTCACGTTGCAGAAACGCGTCGGGAAGATCTTCGCGAAGTCCGCAAACAGCGACTGCACCATCAGGTTCGAGTGCAGCTCTGACACGCCATTCACCTTGTGGCTGATCACCACCGCCAGCCAGGCCATGCGTACGCGGCGACCATTGGATTCATCAATGATCGAGGCGCGGCTCAGCAGACCGGTATCGTTCGGGTACTGCTCCTGCAAGGTCTTGAGGAAGTAGTCGTTGATCTCGAAGATGATTTGCAGGTGGCGCGGCAGAATTTTGCCGAGCATATCCACCGGCCACGTCTCCAGCGCTTCACTCATCAGCGTATGGTTGGTGTACGAGAACACCTGGCAGGTTACTTCAAACGCGTCATCCCAGCTGAACTTATGCTCGTCAATCAGCAGGCGCATCAGCTCAGGGATCGACAGCACCGGATGGGTATCGTTGAGGTGAATGGCGGTTTTTTCCGCCAGATTCGCATAGGTCTTGTGCAGCTGATAATGACGGCTGAGGATATCCTGAATCGTTGCCGAGACGAGGAAATACTCCTGACGCAGGCGCAACTCGCGGCCTGAGTAGGTCGAGTCATCCGGATACAGGACGCGTGACACATTCTCGGAGTGGTTTTTATCTTCCACCGCCGCGAAGTAGTCACCCTGGTTGAATTTACCCAGGTTAATCTCGCTACTGGCCTGCGCGTTCCACAGGCGCAGGGTATTGGTCGCATCGGTGTCGTAGCCGGGGATGATCTGGTCATAGGCCACGGCGAGGATCTCCTCGGTTTCCACCCAGCGGGATTTTTTCCCTTCCTGCTGAATACGCCCGCCAAAACGCACCTTGTAGCGCGTGTTGTGGCGCTTGAACTCCCACGGGTTACCGTACTCCAGCCAGTAGTCTGGAGACTCTTTCTGACGACCATCCACGATGTTCTGCTTGAACATACCGTAGTCGTAGCGAATACCGTAGCCGCGCCCCGGCAGCGCCAGCGTCGCCAGTGAATCGAGGAAACAGGCGGCAAGACGCCCGAGACCACCGTTACCCAGCCCCGGGTCGTTCTCTTCGTCAATCAGCTCTTCTAAATCCAGCCCCATCTCTTCCAGTGCGTTTTTGACGTCGTCATAAATCCCGAGCGATAACAGCGCATTGGAGAGGGTGCGACCAATCAGAAACTCCATCGACAGGTAATACACCTGTCGCGTCTCCTGCGAAAGCTGGGCGCGGTTGGAGCGCAGCCAGCGTTCGACCATACGGTCACGCACCGCAAACAGCGTGGCGTTCAGCCACTCATGTTTGTTGGCAATAACGGGATCTTTCCCAATGGTAAACATCAGCTTATAGGCGATGGAGTGTTTCAACGCCTCAACGCTGAGCGTGGGGGAAGAGTAGCTAAATGGAGCATTCATATCAGTAACTTCGCCTCGTTACATCAAGCGTTGATAAAGGTCGCGGTAGGACTGCGCCGCAACATGCCAGCCAAAGTCCATGGACATCGCCTGACGTTGTACGTAACGCCACAGGGATGGACGGGACCACAAGACGAAAGCACGCCGGATCGCCCGAAGCAGCGACCAGGCATTACTGTCCTCGAAAACAAACCCGCTGGCGATACCGTCCGCCAGGTTTTCCAGGGAGCTGTCAGACACCGTATCCGCCAGCCCGCCCGTGCGGCGTACCAGCGGCAACGTGCCGTATTTCAGACCATAGAGCTGCGTCAGGCCGCAGGGCTCGAAGCGGCTCGGCACCAGAATCACGTCCGCGCCGCCCATGATGCGGTGCGAGAACGCTTCGTGATAGCCAATCTGCACGCCCACCTGCCCCGGATGTTCCGCCGCGGCCGCAAGGAAACCTTCCTGCAATACCGGGTCGCCCGCGCCGAGCAGCGCCAGCTGGCCGCCCTGCTCCAGTAATCCCGGCAGCGCTTCCAGCACCAGATCCAGCCCTTTCTGGCTGGTCAGGCGGCTGACCACCGCAAACAGCGGCACCTTGTCGTTGACCTTCAGCCCCATCGCAATCTGTAGCTGGCGCTTGTTCTCCGCTTTGTCCTCCACGGAGTCGCGACCATAGCGCGCCGCCAGCAGGAGGTCCGTTTCCGGATTCCAGATCTGTTCATCCACGCCGTTCAGAATGCCCGACAGGCGACCTTCACGGTGGCGCTGTTGCAGCAGCCCTTCCATACCGTAACCGAACTCCGGCTGGGTAATTTCCCGCGCGTAGGTTGGGCTGACCGCCGTGATGTGGTCGGCGTAGTACAGACCGGCCTTCAGGAACGAAATCTGTCCGTTAAACTCCAGTCCGTGCATGTTAAAGAACGACCATGGCAGATCGATGTCATTCATATGATGCGCGTAATACATGCCCTGATACGCCAGGTTGTGCACCGTAAACACCGATTTGGCCGGGTGCCCCTTCGCCGCCAGATACGCAGGAGCCAGCCCCGCATGCCAGTCATGCGCGTGCACCACGTTCGGACGCCAGAACGGATCCAGTCCGACGGCCATTTCCGCCCCCACCCAGCCGAGCAGGGCAAAGCGCATCACGTTATCGGTATAGGCGTACAGGTTGGTATCGTGATACGGGCTGCCGGGTCGATCGTATAAATGCGGGGCATCAATCAGGTAAATCCCTACGCCATTGTAATGTCCAAACAGCAGGGTGATACGTCCCGCGAAGGTCTCGCGACGGGTAACAACCTTTGCATCGGGAATACCGCGCCGGATATCCGGAAAAGCGGGCAACAACACGCGGGTATCCACCCCTCCGGCGATTTGCGCCGCTGGTAATGCACCAAGAACATCCGCCAGGCCGCCCGTTTTTAACAACGGGAACATCTCAGAACATACGTGTAAAACCTGCATCATCGCTCCTGTTTGATTTGCAGCTTCCGCAACATTTCCCGTGTTACTAACACGATCCCCTCTTCCGAACGGTAGAAACGACGCGCATCTTCTTCCGCGTTTTCCCCAATCACCATCCCTTCGGGAATGATGCAGGCACGATCGATAACGCAGCGACGCAGACGACATGAGCGCCCTACCCAGACATCCGGCAGCAGAACTGCCGAATCGATATTACAGAATGAGTTTATACGCACGCGCGGGAACAGCACGGACTGCACCACCACCGAACCGGAGATAATGCAACCGCCAGAGACCAGCGAGTTGAGCGTCATGCCGTGGCTGCCGGAGCGATCCTGGACGAACTTCGCCGGCGGCAACGATTCCATATGCGTGCGAATCGGCCAGTTCTGGTCGTACATATCCAGCTCAGGCGTGACGGACGCCAGATCGAGGTTGGCTTTCCAGTACGCTTCCAGCGTTCCCACATCGCGCCAGTAAGGCTCCGCATTCGGATCGGACTGCACGCAGGACAGCGGGAAGGGATGTGCATACGCCATGCCAGCTTTGGTAATTTTCGGGATGATATCTTTACCGAAGTCGTGGCTGGAGTTTTCGTCTTTGCCGTCCTCTTCCAGCAGTTCATAAAGGTAATCGGCATCAAAGACATAGATCCCCATGCTGGCGAGCGATTTGGTGTCGTCGCCCGGCATGGTTGGCGGGTTCGCCGGTTTTTCGACAAAGTCGATAATCTTGTCGTCGCCATCTACATGCATCACGCCAAACGCGGTTGCTTCCGCAACAGGCACCGGCAGACACGCCACGGTGCAGCGCGCCCCTTTTTCGACGTGGTCGATCAGCATGTGGGAGTAATCTTGCTTGTAGATGTGGTCCCCGGCGAGGATAACGATGTATTCCGCGTTATAGCGGCGAATGATGTCGAGGTTCTGAGTCACGGCATCCGCCGTGCCGCGGTACCAGTTCTCCCCGTGAACGCGCTGCTGCGCCGGGAGCAGATCGACAAACTCGTTCATCTCTTCGCTGAAGAATGACCAGCCGCGCTGAATGTGCTGCACCAGCGTGTGCGACTGATACTGGGTAATGACGCCAATACGGCGAATGCCTGAGTTCAGGCAGTTGGACAGTGCAAAATCGATAATACGGAACTTACCACCAAAGTGAACGGCCGGTTTGGCGCGCTTGATGGTCAAATCTTTCAGACGGGTACCACGCCCGCCCGCGAGTATCAGGGCAACTGTTTTTAATGGTAGCTGGCGCGCCAACATTAACGGATCGTTCTTCTCTAATCTAACCATGACTAACTCCTTTTTTATCATCTTTGGAATACGCACACTCCGTGCGCAGGCCCGTGCCAGACAGCCATAACAACCGGATTATCCGCTCCGGCAAAGGGAGGAATGGCTCGCCATTCCCCGTCAGGTAAAACAATCTCTGCGACGTCATCCGTCGCGTTCAGCGTCACCAGCCACGCATCCGAAAGCAGGATTTGCAGACAGGGTATGCCGTGTTGCCACTCTTGCGCGCTTAACGGTTGCGCGTCTTTATTCAGCCAGCGAACGTTTCCGTCGCCCTCTTCCCACCAGCGGTCGGCGGTGAGCGCGGGAATGCGCTGGCGAAGATGGATCAGCGCCGCGGTGAAATGGGTCAGCCCGCTGTTCGCTTCTCCCCAGTCGAGCCAGGTCAGGGTGTTGTCCTGGCAATAGGCGTTGTTGTTGCCGTGCTGGCTGTGGCCGTGCTCATCGCCCGCCAGCAGCATCGGCGTGCCCTGCGACAACAAAAGCGTCGTCAGCAGCGCATGAACGCTGGCGCGTCGCCGCTCGATCACATCCAGACTTCCGCCTAACCCTTCTATACCATGGTTGAAGCTATGGTTATTGTTAGTCCCATCGCGATTCTCCTCGCCGTTTGCCTCATTGTGTTTCTGATTGAAACAAACGCAGTCGCGCAGCGTAAAACCGTCGTGTGCCGTCAGCAGGTTAATGGTGGCCGACGGACGTTTGCCGTCACGCTTGAAGAGATCGCTGGAGCCGGCAAAGCGACCGGCAAACTCCCCCAGCGACAGATCGCGCGTCAGCCAGAAGCGGCGGATGGCATCGCGGAAGTGGTCGTTCCACTCGGCAAACAGCGGCGGGAAATTCCCCACCTGATAACCGCCCTCGCCGATGTCCCAGGGCTCCGCGATCAGCTTAACCTTTGAGAGCACCGGGCAGTTTTTGATGGCCTCAAACAGCGGCGCCTGCTGGCTGAACGCCGGGGTGCGCCCCATCACCGGCGCCAGGTCGAAACGAAAACCGTCCACGTGGAACGTCTCAACCCAGTATTTCAGGCACTCGTACGCGTAATGCGTAACGGCCGGATGACTGAGGTTGAGGGTGTTACCGCACCCGGTCCAGTTCTCGTAATCGCCGTCGTCCCTGATCCAATAATAGCTACGGTTATCGATTCCGCGCTGTGAGAGCGTCGGGCCGTCAAGATCGCTTTCCGCACTGTGGTTCAGCACCACGTCCAGAATGACCTCGATACCCGCCGCGTGAAGCGCCTTCACCGCATCGCGAAACTCATCCCGTGCCTTCTCCGGCTGCACCGCGTAGCGCGGGTCGAGGGCGAACATCGCCAGCGGGTTGTAGCCCCAGTAGTTGCTTAACCCAAGACGCTGTAGCCGCGGCTCGCTGGCGAAATGCGCCACGGGCAACAGCTCCAGCGCGGTGATCCCTAAGTGCTTCAGGTACGCGACCATCGTCGGATGCCCAAGCGCTTTGTAGGTGCCGCGCATCTCTTTAGGGATTGACGGGTGCAGATATGTCAGCCCTTTAACGTGGGCTTCATAAATAACGGTGTTGCCCCACGGCGTGCGCGGCGGGGCATCGTCTTCCCAGTCGTAGAGATCGTGCACCACCACGCTTTTGGGCGCGACGGGCGCGCTGTCGCGGTGGTCAGGTTCGCCGTAGCCAACGTGGAACAGCGAGTCATCTTTAAACTCACCGTCCACGCGGTGCGCGCACGGGTCAATCAGCAGCTTCGCCGGGTTAAACCAGTGCCCCTGAGAGGGCTCCCAGGGGCCGTGTACGCGAAAACCGTAGTGCATCCCCGGCCGTCCTCCGGCCAGGTAGCCATGCCAGGTATCCCCCGTGCGCGCCGGTAAATCGTAACGGTGCTCGTTACCTTCCCCGTCAAACACACAGAGTTCCACCCGCTCCGCATGGGCGGAAAAGAGCGTGAAGTTCACCCCCTTTCCGTCAAAGCTCGCCCCGAGCGGTTCGGGTTTACCTGCCGTGAGCTGCGTCATTCTCCCTCCCGCACCAGCCAGATTGTGCTCAGCGGCGGCAGCGTCAGGCTCAGGGAGTTCGGACGGCCGTGGCTTTCAATGGCATCGCTCTGCACCAGCCCGCCGTTACCCGCGTTGCTGCCGTGGTAGTGCATGGAGTCGGTATTGAGAATTTCGCGCCATTTGCCCGGCTGGTTAATGCCGAAGCGGTAGTGTTCGCGCGGCACCGGCGTGAAGTTGCTGGCGACAATGATCTCGTTACCCGCCTTGTCGCGGCGCACAAAGACAAACACCGAGCGCTCGTGGTCGTCCACCACCAGCCACTCAAAGCCGTATGGATCGAAGTCCAGCTCGTGCAGCGCTTTATGGTGGCGATAGGTCAGGTTCAGGTCGCGGACCAGACGCTGTACGCCATGGTGCCAGTTGTCCGCACCTTCCAGCAGATGCCAGTCAAGGCTGGTATCGTGGTTCCATTCGCGCCCCTGGGCAAATTCGTTACCCATAAACAGCAGCTTTTTGCCCGGGAAGGCGAACATCCAGCCGTAGTAGGCGCGCAGGTTGGCAAACTTCTGCCACGCGTCCCCCGGCATGCGGTCGAGAATGGATTTTTTGCCGTGCACCACTTCATCGTGCGACAGCGGCAGCATGAAGTTTTCGGTGTAGTTGTAGAGCAGCCCGAAGGTGAGTTTATCGTGGTGATACTGACGATAAACCGGGTCGAGCTTCATGTAGTCGAGCGTGTCGTGCATCCAGCCGAGGTTCCACTTGTACCAGAAGCCCAGGCCGCCCATTGCCGGTGGACGGGAAACGCCCGGGAAGTCGGTGGACTCTTCCGCCATGGTCACGGCGCCTTCCACCTGCTCGCCGATAATGCGGTTGGTGTTGCGCAGAAACTCGATCGCTTCGAGGTTTTCACGGCCGCCATACTCGTTCGGGATCCACTCCCCCTCTTTGCGGCTGTAGTCGCGGTAAATCATCGACGCCACCGCATCCACGCGCAGGGCATCAATGCCGAAGCGCTCGATCCAGTACAACGCGTTCCCGACCAGGTAGTTCGATACTTCACGGCGACCGTAGTTGTAGATCAGCGTGTTCCAGTCCTGGTGATAGCCTTCGCGCGGGTCGCTGTGCTCGTACAGCTTGGTGCCGTCGAACTCTGCCAGCGCAAAATCGTCCGACGGGAAGTGGCCCGGCACCCAGTCGAGGATCACGTTCAGCCCGGCGGCGTGCGCGGCATCGATGAAATAGCGGAAGTCATCGCGCGTGCCGAAGCGGCGCGTGGGCGCATACAGCCCGGTTGGCTGATAGCCCCAGCTGCCGTCGAACGGGTGTTCGTTGATCGGCAGCAGCTCCAGATGGGTAAAGCCCATCCATTTCGCGTACGGCACCAGCTGGTCCGCCAGCTCGCGATAGCTCAGCCAGAAGTTGTTATCGGTGTGGCGACGCCACGAGCCGAGATGCACCTCATAAACGGAGATCGGCGCATCGAAGCGGTTAGCCTGCTTGCGCTCTTCCGTCTGGACAACCTTCTCCGGCAGGCCGCAAATCAGCGAGGCGGTATTCGGGCGCAGTTCGGCCTCAAAGGCGTACGGGTCGGATTTAATGCGCAGCTTGCCGTTGGCATCGATCATCTCGAATTTGTAGAGCTGACCGTTGTGCGCGCCGGGGATAAACAGCTCCCAGATGCCGGTTTCCCGGCGCAGGCGCATGGGGTGACGACGACCGTCCCAGTAGTTGAACTGCCCGACGACGGAGACGCGCTGGGCGTTTGGCGCCCATACGGCAAAACGCGTGCCGGTGATACCGTCCATGGTATCCGCATGGGCACCCAGCGTTTCGTAGGGGCGTAAATGGGTCCCTTCGGACAGCAGCCAGGCGTCCATCTCTTTTAAGAGCGGGCCGAAGCTATAGGGATCGTCAATCAGGTTTTGCTGACCGTGCCAGATAACGGCAAGCTGATAACGAAAAGGATTTTTACGGCGGGGCATGACGCCCGAGAAGAAGCCACGCGAGTCGAGGCATTCCAGATTACCCACCTTGCGGCCGGTTTTGGGTTCGATAACCCACACTTCTGTTGCATCCGGTAACAGCGCCCGAACTTCCAGCCCGGCCTCTGTACGGTGCATCCCTAGCACAGAAAAGGGGTCGGCAAAGTGACCCGCAATAAGCGCATTAATCACGTCTCTCGAAATACGATCGGACATGGTATTCATCCTGTTTTTTTATGTCGCCCTTTTTACGCGCTCCGGGACGACTTTTAATGTGACCTAAACGGTGCAGTTAATCCTCTCTGCTCCGCCCTACCCTCAGGTGAGAAATAAATCTTCCTTAAAGCATAGCCAACGTCGTGGGTCCTCCTGATAAAAAATAAGACATCTGCGTTTTACTCCATGTAGTACGCAAAAAAAGGGGGTGACAATCACCCCCCGTGTTTAACAAATTATTACGCCAGCTGGCGCAGCATGCGGCGCAGCGGCTCGGCAGCACCCCACAGCAGCTGATCGCCAACGGTGAACGCGGAGAGGTACTCCGGCCCCATGTTCAGCTTGCGCAGACGCCCAACCGGGGTGGTCAGCGTGCCGGTCACGGCTGCCGGGGTCAGTTCGCGCATGGTGATATCGCGATCGTTTGGCACCACTTTCGCCCACGGGTTGTGCGCGGCCAGCAGCTCTTCCACGGTCGGAATAGACACATCTTTTTTCAGTTTAATGGTGAAGGCCTGGCTGTGGCAGCGCAGCGCGCCGATACGCACGCACAGACCGTCAACCGGAATGGTGTTCGCGGTGCCGAGGATTTTGTTGGTCTCAGCCTGGCCCTTCCACTCTTCGCGGGTCTGGCCGTTATCCAGCTGTTTGTCGATCCACGGGATCAGGCCACCGGCCAGCGGTACGCCAAAGTTATCTACCGGCAGCTCGCCGCTGCGGGTGAGCTGAGTGACTTTACGCTCGATGTCGAGGATTGCGGACGCCGGGTCTGCCAGCTCGGTTGCGACGCTCTGGTGCAGCTGGCCCATCTGGGTCAGCAGTTCGCGCATATGACGCGCGCCGCCGCCGGAGGCCGCCTGGTAGGTCGCCACGGAGACCCACTCCACCAGATCCTGTGCGAACAGACCGCCGAGGGACATCAGCATCAGGCTGACGGTGCAGTTACCGCCAACAAAGGTTTTCACGCCGTTGTTAAGCCCGTCGGTGATGACGCCCTGGTTAACCGGGTCGAGAATAATGATCGCATCGTCTTTCATGCGAAGCGAAGAGGCCGCGTCAATCCAGTAGCCCTGCCAGCCGCTTTCACGCAGCTTCGGATAGATTTCGTTGGTATAATCGCCGCCCTGGCAGGTCACAATAATGTCGAGTGCCTTCAGCGCTTCCAGATCGTAAGCGTCCTGCAACGTGCCTGTGGTACCCCCAAAGGACGGTGCAGCCTGGCCGAGCTGGGAAGTGGAGAAGAAGACCGGGCGGATGGCGTCGAAATCGCGCTCTTCAACCATGCGTTGCATGAGTACAGAGCCGACCATACCGCGCCAGCCGATAAAACCAACGTTTTTCATAGCATTTTTTTCCTGCAAGGGGTGTGTGCTGATTGTGCAAGCCAGTATTGAACTGGGATATGCTTCACATTACAAAATGCTGCCAAAGTCGCAAGCGAAATTAATCGATGATTGCCCGGCAATCAGAAAAAGTGCTAATCATCGCAATGACCACAATAAGTATCAGGGATAATTTAAGATGAGTGAAATCATTTCCGCAGCGGTTTTATTGATCCTGATTATGGATCCGCTCGGTAATCTGCCGATCTTCATGTCGGTGCTGAAGCACACCGAGCCGAAGCGCCGTCGGGCGATCATGATCCGCGAGTTGCTCATCGCCCTGCTGGTGATGTTTATCTTCCTGTTCGCCGGTGAAAAAATCCTCGCTTTCCTGAACTTACGCGCCGAAACGGTCTCCATTTCCGGCGGGATAATTTTGTTCCTGATTGCCATTAAGATGATTTTCCCGAGCGCGGAGGGCAGCAGCAGCGGCCTGCCTGCGGGTGAAGAGCCGTTTATCGTGCCGCTGGCGATCCCGCTGGTCGCCGGGCCAACGATTCTGGCGACGTTGATGCTGCTGTCGCATCAGTATCCAAATCAGATGAGCCATCTGGTGATTGCCCTGCTGATCGCCTGGGGCGGGACGTTTATTATCCTGTTGCAGTCGTCGCTGTTCCTGCGCCTGCTGGGTGAGAAAGGGGTGAACGCGCTGGAGCGCCTGATGGGGCTGATTCTGGTGATGATGGCAACGCAGATGTTCCTGGACGGGATCCGGGCGTGGATGAAAGGATGAAGATGTAAAAAAGCCGGGTGGCGCTTGCGCTTACCCGGCCTACGGGACCTGAGTTTTTTGTAGGTCGGGTAAGGCGAAGCCGCCACCCGACAAAATACGCCCTCTGCGGCCTGATGCCCTCACCCCAACCCTCTCCCTGTGAGAGAGGGAGAAAACCGGGATTAGCTCAGCAGCGTAAACGCAATCATCCCGACAATCGCACCCGTCGTGCCGAGGATGGTTTCCATCAGCGTCCAGGTTTTCAGGGTTTGCGCTTCGGTTGCGCCGGTAAATTTACCGAACAGCCAGAAGCCCGCGTCGTTCACGTGAGAAACCACAATCGAGCCACCCGCGATACAGATAGAGAGTGCCGCCATCTGCGCACCGGAGTAGTTCAGCTGTTCAATCACCGGCATCACCAGACCCACGGCGGTTAAGCACGCTACGGTCGCGGAGCCCTGAATGATACGCACCGCCGCAGCCAGCACGAAACAGGTGACTGCAATCGGCAGCCCCATCCCGGTCAGCGCTTCGCCCAGCGCCGGACCAACGCCGGAATCCACCAGCACCTGCTTGAACACGCCGCCCGCCCCGATCACCAGCAGGATAATCCCCGCCGGTTGCAGCGCGGCACCACAGATCTCCATCACGCGGTCTTTCGGCATGCCCTGACGCATCGCCAGGCCGTAAATTGCTACCAGACACGCCACCAGGATCGCGGTGAACGGATGACCAATAAACTCAAACCACTCGTAAGCGGTTGACCCCACCGGCACAAAGCGCGCAGCGATGGTTTTCAGGCCCACCAGCACCAGCGGCAGCAGGATCAGCGACAGACTGAAGCCGAAGGATGGCATTTTGCCCTCGCCCAGGTGCGGCTCGGTGATGTCATCCGGAATGTGCAGCTCAACGTAGCGGCTGATGAAGTTGCCCCACAGCGGACCGGCGATAATCATCCCCGGAATTGCCGCGCACAGGCCAATCAGGATCATCCAGCCAAAGTCAGCATGCATCTGGGAGGCCAGCAGCATCGGGGCAGGCCCCGGCAGCAGAAACGCCGCCGCCGCCGCCACGCCCGCAAACAGCGGAATGACCAGCTTCACGAGGTTAGTACCGGTATGGCGCGCCATGGAGAACGCCACGCTAATCAGCAGCACCACCGCCACTTCAAAGAACAGCGGCAGCGCGCAAATCAGACCGGCCAGACCAATCGCGTAGTGCGCACGGCTGTGCCCGAAGGATTTCAGCATCTTGACCGCAATCTGATCGACCGCGCCCGTCTCGTGCAAAATCTTGCCAAACATCGCGCCCAGCGCCACCACAATGGCCAGGAAGCCGAGCGTGCCGCCCATCCCTTTTTCCATCGTCGCCGCGATTTTGTCGAGCGGCATGCCGGAAAAGAGACCGGCACCAATAGAAACCACCATCAAAGCAACGAAGGCGTGCATACGTGCCTTCATCACTAAAAACAGCAGCAGCAATACGGAACCCACTGCTGTCAAAACTAGCGTTAATGTACTCAAAACTTACTGCCTTTTATTAATAACCTCGATGGTGCTGGCAACAACACCTTCCAGCGGCTGATCGATATCAACCACTAAGACATCCTGCTCGTCAGCACCCGGCTCCTGCAACGCTTCGAACTGCGTTACCAGCATCTGGGTTTTGAAGAAGTGGCCTTTACGCGCCTTCAGGCGGCTTTCAATCACCCCAAAATCGCCTTTCAGGTAGATGAAAGAGAGGTTCGGGTTGCCGTCGCGCAGCAGGTCGCGATAGGTTTTTTTCAGCGCGGAACAGACGATCAGGGAGACTTTATTGGTGCGCTGCATCGCGAACGCGGCGTCATTCAGCGCCTGCAACCACGGTTTGCGGTCGTCGTCGTTCAGCGGCTCGCCGGAAGCCATTTTCATGATGTTGCTGCGCGGATGGAGGAAGTCACCATCAAGAAACGCAGCCTGGAGTTGATGCGCCACTTCGCTCGCCACGGCAGATTTACCGCTACCGGACACGCCCATCAGGACGTAAACGTGGTGATCGTGATTAGTCGTGCTCAAAGGGTGTCCCTCAGTCAATTGTTACGGGTAACAGTTATCGGTAACATTGTCCTGCCGGGGCATATGAGAAGCAATATCCAAACGTGCGCGAAGTGAATAAGTGTGAGCTACTTCAAATTTGTCGGATTAAATAGATCCACCTGGTGACAAGGTGAAACCTAAATCTAACATTTTAGGGGTAACTGCCTCACCACGAATGCGCGCCAGCAGGCGTTCTGCACCAATGCGGCCCATGCGTTCACGCGGGGTCAGGACGCTCGCCAGACGCGGCTCCATCACCTGGCCAATGTCGTGGCCGTGGAAGCCGGCAATCGCCATATCATCCGGGATTTTTAAACCCAGACGCTGGCACTCAAACGCGGCGCCGACCGCAAGGTCATCGTTGGTGCAGAAAATACCGTCCAGTTGCGGATACTCGCGTCGCGCCTGACGCATCAGCTCAATGCCCGACGTGTAAGAAGAAGATTGCTCCACCATCACGCTGTACGGGGTTAAACCGGCGTCGAGCATCGCCTGCTCGTATCCCTTCTGTTTGATGATAGTACGTTCATCCAGACGCGCACCCAGATAGGCCACATGGCGATGACCACGGGCGATGATCGCCGCCGTCATCTGACGCGCCGCTTCAAAGTTATCGAACCCCACGGCGATGTCGAGGCACGGCGACTGGCTGTCCATCAGTTCCACCACCGGAATGCCTGCCACTTCAATCATTTTCAGCGTGCGCGGGGTGTGAGTACGTTCCGTTAAAATCAGGCCGTCGATGTTCCAGGAAAGCATCGATTCAAGACGTTCCTCTTCCAGTTCCGGCTTGTACCCGTAGTGGGCGAGCATGGTCTGATAGCCAAACGCATCGGTGACGCTTTCGATGCCACGCAGCACTTCGGCGAATACCTGGTTGGTTAAGGAAGGAAGCAGGACGCCCACCGCACGGCTGGTCGCATTGGAGAGAATATCGGGCGCGCGGTTGGGGATATAACCCAGTTCATCAAGGGCGGCGGCAATCTTGCCACGCAACGCCACGGAAACCTGTTCCGGGTTACGTAAAAAACGGCTGACCGTCATTTTGGTCACACCGACGCGATCGGCGACATCCTGAAGTACGGGGCGTTTCTTTTTCATCGTCCTGAGAAATCTTGAAGTGAGAGATTTGCTCAGTTTATCACGGACAAAGCTTAACCTTCCCCGTTTAAAGGGAAGGTTGAGAAATTATTTAGACCGGCGGCAGGTCAAACAGCAGAATTTCACTTTCGCTGTCGGCATGCACGGAGAGCGCCTGCTCATCCCAGACTGCCAGGCCATCGGCGGTTGTCGCTTTGGTGCCGTTGATGGACACCTCCCCTTTCACCACCTGGATCCACACGCGGCGGTTGGCGGCAATCTGGTGTACAGACTGTTCATCTTTCGCCAGCGCCCAGCGGTACAGCTCCATATCCTGATGCACTTTCAGGGAACCTTCACGCGCATCCGGGGAGAGCACCAGCTGTTTGCCCTGTTTCGCGTCGAAGCGGCGCTGCTCGTAGCGTGGCGTGATGCCGGTCTCTTCTGGAATGATCCAGATTTGATACAGGTGCAGTTTTTCCGTTTTGCTCGGGTTGTACTCCGAGTGACGCACCCCGGTCCCCGCGCTCATAATCTGGAACTCGCCCGCCGGAACCTGCTCTTTGTTGCCCATGCTGTCCTGGTGCTCAACCGCCCCTTCCAGCACATAGGTCAGGATTTCCATGTCTTTGTGCGGGTGGGTACCGAAGCCCTGGCCTGCATCAATCACGTCGTCGTTAATGACGCGCAGTGCGGAGAAGCCCATAAAGTTCGGGTCGTAGTAGTCGGCAAACGAGAATGAATGCCATGAGTCCAGCCAGCCATGATTCGCGTGACCACGTTCGTTTGCTTTGCGTAAGTAGATCATTGTTTTCACCCTCAGTTCGTTTCGATGGAGTAAGTGTGGACGCAAACGCCCTGGGATCATAGAGGGTGAAAATTGACTCCTCTGTTCAAAAATTTAGAACAAGCGAAGAGGAGCCATTTTTGCTTATCTGGCGAGGGTTACCGTGGCAGGAGAAGCCTGTTCGAAGGCCCGTTCGAGGATTTCCAGATTGGTCAGAACGTCAGATTCCTTGACGTAATTCGGCGCACCGTTGGTGAGGGTGTCATACAGCGCATCGTAGACGCGTCCATAGTCGCCCGTTTCCGGCTTCAGCGCTTCCCTGACCGTCACGCCCTCGTCGTTCACGTACTCCAGAACGCCCACGGAATCATCTGCCGCAAAGCCCGGTTCACCCGGCATGATATTGGCCTTCAGGCTGGTCTCCTGCTGGTCAATACCGTACTTGATAAAGGAGCCTTTCTTGCCGTGAACGATAAATTTCGGGTAGTCGATTTTCACCAGATGGCTGGTTTTAACGATGGCTTTCAGGTCGCCGTAGAACAGCTGCGCTTCAAAGGTATCGTCCGGGTTGGCCTTATTGCGCAGGCTGCGGATGTCATACGCCACGTGGTCCGGGCGGCCAAACAGGGAGATGATCTGGTCCATGGTGTGCACGCCGAGACCGTAGAAGGAGCCATCCTGCGGCAGTCCGGGCTGGGTTTCCGCCACCGGGCGGTAGTAATCGAAGTGGCTTTCGATTTCCACGATCTCGCCGAGTTTGCCGCTTTCAATCGCCTTTTTCGCCGTCAGGAAGCAGCTGTCAAAGCGACGGTTCTGGTACGGCGTGACGGTCAGCCCTTTGCTTTTCGCCAGCGCGAACAGCTCCTTCGCTTCGGCGAGGGTCGGGGTGAACGGTTTTTCCACCAGCACGTTTTTACCCGCTTCCAGCGCGCGTTTCGCGTAGTCAAAGTGGCTGTCGGCGTGGGTACAGACCACCACCAGCTTCACCTGCGGGTCGTTAAGCACCTCATCAAGATCGCTGGTGAAATGAATATGGGAATACTGCGGAGACTGCTCTTCTGGCTTCGCGCGGCGGCGATAGATATGGGCCACGTGCCAGGTCTCTTTACGGTTGAGAACATACGGAAGGTGGTAACGCGTGGTGCTTTTGCCAAATCCAATAAATGCACAATGTAGTGTCATGGCTCAGTCCTTTTGGAAGGTTACTGGGTTTTACCATAGCGCATGTTTTGCCCTCACCCCAGCCCTCTCACGGTGGGAGAGGGAGAAAAAGGACAAAAAAAAAGCCAGCGAGAAGCTGGCTAAAGTAATACTGGAAGCAATGTGAGCAATGTCGTGCTTTCAGGTTCCCGTAGGAGGTCTTCCTGAATGCAGAGCAATAATAATCATTCTCATTCGCACTTGTCCAACACTTTTTGCAAAAAATAGCGATTGACTCAACTTTTAAAGTCACTGATGTTGGAGGGGACTTTTAACTGACTGAGGAACAAGGAATGAGTGAGATAGTGATACGCCACGCTGAACCGAAAGATTACGACGCCATTCGTCAGATCCACGCCCAGCCGGAGGTGTACCACAACACGCTACAGGTTCCTCATCCTTCAATGGAAATGTGGCAAATGCGGCTAGGCGAACAGCCGGGCATTAAACAGCTGGTTGCCTGCATTGATGATATCGTGGTCGGCCACCTCACCATTGATGTCGTCCAGCGACCACGCCGCAGCCACGTTGCCGATTTCGGTATCTGCGTTGGCGCACAGTGGCATAACCGCGGCGTGGCCAGCGCGCTGATTCGCACCATGATCGATATGTGTGACAACTGGCTGCGCGTCGACCGCATCGAGTTAACGGTGTTTGTGGATAACGAACCGGCAATCGCGGTGTACAAAAAGCACGGGTTTGAGATTGAAGGCACCGGCAGGCGCTACGCCCTGCGCAACGGCGAATATGTGGACGCGTATTATATGGCGCGTATGAAGTAGTTTGTTGCCGGGTGGCGGCTTCGCCTTACCCGGCCTACGTTCGTGCCGTTCCAGGCCCGGTAAGCGCAGCGCCACCGGGCAAAAAAATCAATACCCCGCCGTTAAATCATCCACCGAACGCGGGTCCGATGCGCCAAAAAGCGCCCCGTCCGGCCCGACCATAATGCTCTGGGTGCTGCCCATCGCCTCCTTCACCGCCACCTTCTGCCCACGCTGCTCAAGCAGCTTAATGGTGTCCGGGCTAAAGCCCTTCTCGACGCGCAGCTCGTCCGGCAGCCACTGGTGGTGGAAACGCGGCGCATTGGTCGCTTCGGCAACGTTCATCCCAAAGTCGATGCTGTTCACCACCATTTGCAGCACGGTTGTGATAATCCGGCTCCCGCCAGGGCTGCCGGTCACCAGCCAGGTTTTGCCGTCTTTCACCACGATGGTGGGCGACATGGACGACAGCGGGCGCTTCTTCGGCCCGACCGCATTCGCATCGCCGCCGACCAGGCCGTAGACGTTCGGCACGCCCGGTTTGGCGGAGAAGTCATCCATCTCGTTGTTCAGCAAAATACCGCTGTTGCCCGCCACAATCCCGGTGCCGAAGGTGGTGTTAAGCGTGTAAGTTACCGCCACCGCGTTACCGTCTTTGTCCACGACCGAGAAGTGGGTGGTCTGGTTACTTTCATACGGCGCCAGCTTGCCCGGGCGGATCTCGCTCGACGGCTTAGCCTTGTTGATGTCGATCTCGTCGGCAATTGATTTGGCATAGGCTTTGTTGGTCAGCGCCTGCCACGGCACCTTAACGAAGTCCGGATCGCCAAGGTATTCCGAGCGGTCAGCGTAGGCGCGCTTCTCCGCCTCCGCCATCACCTGCATGGCATCGGCGCTACCGAAGCCGAACTTGTGCATATCGAAGTTTTCCAGAATATTGAGGATCTGCACGATGTGAATCCCCCCGGAGGACGGCGGCGGCATGGAGAAGACCTCGTAGCCGCGATAGGTGCCGCTGATCGGCTCGCGCTCCACCGCCTTATATTCCGCCAGATCCGCTTTGGTGATCAGCCCGCCGTTCTTCTGCATCTCATCGGCAATCTGATCGGCAATCGGCCCTTTATAGAAGGCGTCCGGGCCGTTTTCAGCAATCAGTTCGAGACTTTTTGCGAGGTTCTTCTGCACCAGCTTATCGCCCTTCTTCAGCGGCTCGCCGTCTTTCCAGAAGATAGCCTTGCTGTTCTCATGATTGGGAATAACTTCGCTGCCGTAGGTTTTGAGGTCGTCCGCCAGCGCGTCGTTGACGACGAAGCCGTCGCGCGCCAGCTTGATGGCAGGCTGCACCACTTTATTCAGCGGCAGCGTGCCGTATTTTTCCAGCGCCAGCGAGAAGCCCGCAACGGTGCCCGGCGTGCCGGAGGCAAGGTGCGAGGTCAGAGATTTTTTACTGTCCGGATTGCCCTGATCGTCGAGGAACATATCGCGGGAGGCCTGGTTCGGCGCCATCTCACGGAAGTCGATGGCCGTGGTTTTACCGTCTTTGGTGCGCAGCATCATAAACCCGCCGCCGCCCAGGTTCCCCGCCTGTGGATGCGTCACCGCCAGCGCATATCCCACCGCGACCGCCGCATCCACCGCGTTACCGCCCTGCTTAAGAATATCGACGCCCACCTGCGTTGCCAGCGCGTCCACCGAGGCCACCATGCCGTGCGTCGCCCGCACGGGGTGAAAAACATCCTCCTCCACGCCGTAAGAGACCGGAGGAGCGGCGGGCGGGTTGGCCGCCACGGTAAATGTGCCGCCTGCCATCAGCGCAGCGATGGCGACCCAGCGCAAAAAGGTTGGTTTCATCATTATTGTTCTCCAGGTGAAGGGGTCCATATTCCCCGCTTAAGCCTGGTTCACAACTCTTAAAAAATCATCGTTATGCCGGAATCAGGGTAAACTTAAGAGAAGCCTCAAAGGAGGAGATAACCATGAAACGATTACTGATCCTGACCGCGCTGCTTCCGTTCGCCGCGCTCGCACAGCCAATCAACACCCTGAACAACCCGAACCAGCCGGGCTACGTCATTCCGAGCCAGCAGCGTATGCAGACGGAGATGATGAGCCAGCAACAGCAGCAGAAAGGGATGCTCAATCAGCAGTTAAAGACGCAGACCCAGGTGCAGCAGCAGCACCTGCAAAACCAGATGAATACCAACACCCAGCGCGTGCAGCAGGGCCAGATGCTTGAACAGCCGCTGCCAAACTCAAACGGTGGGATGTTAGGAGGCGGGGTATCGCAAAGCAGCGGTCAGCAGCACATGCTGCCGACCCAGCAGAACGGCAGTATGCTTAATAAATAAAGTTCGGCCCGATCTGGTCAATCGCATCGGTACAGATGCTGTCCACGCCCCAGCGCAGCAGCTCGGCTGCACGCTGGGGTTTGTTGACGGTATACACCAGGATATGCAGACCGGCCTCCTTCAACAGCGTCACGCGCACTTCATCCAGCAGCTTATGGTTGAGGTGGATCGACACGCAGCCTAAGCGGGTCGTCAGCGCGCGCCAGTCTTCTCGCCACGCATCCAGCAGCAGCCCGCGCGGCAACTCCGGAACGGCAGCCTGTGCGGCTTCCAGCGCGTCGATGTCAAACGACGATAACAGCGGCGCGGTCATACCTTCCCACAGCTCGCGCGCGGCAAGGGCAATCACTTTACCCGTCAGCGGCCCGGTGCCGGTGGTCGGTTTGATTTCGATGTTGGCCATCATGCCGTGTTGACGACAGCGGTCCGCCACTTCCGCCAGCAGCGGCAGCGGTTCGCCTTTAAATTCGCCGCTGTACCAGCTTCCGGCGTCCACCTTCAGCAGATCGCGCCACGGCAGTTCGCCCGCCACGCCCCAGCCGTTGCTGGTGCGTTCGAGATTGTCGTCGTGCAGCAGGAAAATTTCGCCGTCCTTCGACAGCTTCGCGTCGAACTCGATCATCGTATGGCCGTAGCGCGCGCCAACGTCAATTGCCGCCAGGGTGTTTTCCGGCGCCAGTTTACCGCCGCCACGGTGGGCGACGATGTGGGGGTAAGGCCAGTTGCTCATACTCGTTGTCCTGTTTCACCGTCAAATAAGTGCAGGTGATTTTCCGGCATATGCAGCCACAGCGTGCTGCCTGCCTTCGGGCGCTCCTGGTGCGGCAGACGCACCACCAGCTTTTGCTCGCCCCAGCGCCCGTGCGCCAGGTTGTCTGCGCCCAGCATCTCCAGCGTGTCCATCACCAGCGGCACGCCGCCGTCCGCCTGAGACGTCAAACCAATATGCTCCGGGCGGATACCGAGCGTCATCTTACGCCCGGCGTAGCCACGATAGTACCAGTTGATCGGCAACGCCATCCCGCTTTCCAGCTCGAAGTGGGTTCCCGCCGCATTGATCCGCCCGTCCAGCAGGTTCATCGCCGGGCTGCCGATAAAGCTCGCCACAAAACGGCTGGCCGGTTTTTCGTAGACTTCCACCGGGGTGCCAATCTGCTCGGCGATGCCTTTGTTCATCACCATCACGCGCTGGGCGAGGGTCATGGCTTCAACCTGATCGTGGGTCACATAGAGGGACGTGGTTTTCAGGCGGCGATGCAGCTGCTGTAGCTCAAGGCGCATCTGCACGCGCAGTTTGGCGTCGAGGTTTGACAGCGGTTCGTCGAACAGGAATACCGCCGGATCGCGCACGATGGCGCGCCCCATCGCCACGCGCTGACGCTGGCCGCCGGAAAGCTCGCGCGGACGGCGCTTGAGCAGGCCGTCCAGCTCCAGAATGCGCGCGGCCTCTTTCACGCGCTCCTCGATATGGCCTTTGCCCATACCGCGGATTTTCAGCCCCCAGGCCATGTTCTCTTCCACGCTCATGTGCGGATAGAGGGCATAGTTCTGGAATACCATCGCGATGCCGCGATCTTTGGGTTCCATCTCGGTGACGCGCTGGCGGTCAATCCAGATATCCCCGGACGTTACGCGCTCCAGCCCCGCCACCATACGCAGCAGCGTGGATTTGCCGCAGCCGGACGGGCCGACCATCACGATAAATTCCCCGTCCGCCACGTCGAGCGTCAGCGGCTGAATGACCTGGGTTTTGCCGTCCCAGCTTTTGGTTACTGCCTGTAATTTTAAACCTGCCATCTTATTTCTCGCTATCGACCAGGCCGCGGACAAACGCGCGCTGCATGGCTAAAACAATGACTACGGGTGGGATAAGGGTGAGCAGCATCGCCGCCATCACCTGGTTCCAGAGGGTGGTACCTTCGCCGGTGGCGATCATGCCTTTGATGCCTGCCACGGCGGTGCCGAGGTTGACGTCCTGAACGATCAGCAGCGGCCACAGATACTGGTTCCAGCCGTAGATAAAGGTGATCACAAACAGCGCCGCGAGGTTGGTTTTCGACAGCGGCAGCACGATGTCGCGGAAGAAGCGCATCGGCGAGGCCCCGTCGATGCGCGCGGCTTCAATCAGCTCGTCCGGCAGGGTCATAAAGAACTGGCGGAACAGGAAGGTGGCGGTCGCCGAGGCCATCAGCGGCAGGGTTAAGCCCGCGTAGCTGTCGAGCATCTTCAGGTTGGCGATCACCTCCACCGTCGGGAAGATACGCACCTCTACCGGCAACATCAGGGTGATGAAAATCATCCAGAAAAACAGGTTACGCAGCGGAAAGCGGAACCAGACGATGGCAAACGCTGAGAGCATCGACACCGTAATTTTGCCGACCGTGATGCCAAACGCCATGATGAAGCTGTTGAGCATCATCAGCCAGAACGGCGCGCTGTTGGCCCCCACGCCCTGGGTCCAGATAGTTTTCATGTTCTCGAAAAGATGCCCGCCTGGGATCAGCGTCATCGGCGTGTCGAACACCGCTTTGGTGTCCAGCGTGGCGGCGACGAAGGCCACGTAAAGCGGGAACAGGATGACGATAATCCCTAAAATCAGCATGGTATGGCTGAAAATCGTCAGCCCGCGACGGTTCTCAATCATTGGTAGCGCACCTTACTTTCGACATAGCGGAACTGCACCACCGTGAGGATGATGACGAGGAACATCAGCACCACCGACTGCGCGGCAGACGCTGAGAGATCAAGCCCGGCAAAGCCTTCGCGGTAGATCTTGTAAATCAGCGTGGTGGTTGCCTGCACCGGGCCGCCCGCGGTGGCGGCGTCGATCACCGGGAAGGTGTCGAAGAAGGCGTACACCAGGTTCACCACCAGCAGGAAAAAACTCACCGGGGCGATCAGCGGCAGCGACAGGCGGAAGAAGCGGCGCACCGGCCCTGCGCCGTCGATGGCGGCGGCCTCCACCAGCGAACGCGGGATAGACTGTAGCGCGGCAAAGAAAAACAGGAAGTTATAGCTGATCTGCTTCCACACCGAGGCGAACACCACCAGGAACATCGCCTGACCGCTGTTCTGGGCGTGGTTCCAGTCGTAGCCAAATTCGCCCAGGAAGTGGGTAATCAGCCCGCGCCCCGGGTTAAACAGGAAGATCCACAGTACGGCGGCGACGGCGGGAGCCACGGCGTAGGGCAGCAGCATCAGGGTCTGATACAGACGGCTGCCCCGTACCACGTAATCCACCAGCGCGGCGAAAAACAGTGACGCGACAAGACCGCTCACGGTGACCAGCGCACTGAATTTGATCGTCGTCCAGAAAGAGTCCAGGTAGTAGCTGTCGTGGAACAGCGCGGTAAAGTTGTCCAGCCCGACAAACTGGCTGGAAAGCCCGAACGGATCGACGCTTTGTACCGAGTACCACAGCGCTTCGCCCGCAGGCCAGATAAAGAAGATAACGGTGATGACCAGCTGCGGCGCGACCAGCAGGTACGGCAGCCAGCGGGAACGGAACACCGGACGGGATGAGGACATTGAGATTAGGTTCCTGAGCAATGCCGGGTGGCGGCTACGCCTTACCCGGCCTACAAATATTTCTCCCTCTCCGCGTGGGAGAGGGTTGGGGTGAGGGCATCAGCCCGCACGATCCCCGTAGGCCCGGATCGCTACGCGTCACCGGGCATTTTTTTTACGATTTCGTCGACTGCTCAAAGCGGCGCAGCAGCTGATTTCCACGCTCTACCGCTGAATCCAGCGCCTGCTGTGGCGTTTTCTTACCGGTCCACACGCTTTCCAGCTCTTCATCGACGATGGTGCGGATCTGCGGCATGTTGCCCAGACGCAGGCCTTTGGTGAACGGCAACGGCGGCTTGTTCAGCATCTGGCGCGTCGCGATGTCTGCGCCCGGGTTCTTGCTGTAGAAGCCCTGCTCGCGGGTCAGGTCATACGCGGCTTTGGTGATCGGCAGGTAGCCGGTCTTCTGGTGCCATTCGGCGGCGTTTTCCGGCTTCGCCAGAAAGTCGAGGAACTCGGCCACGCCTTTGTAGGTGCCGCTGTCTTTACCCTGCATCACCCACAGGCTCGCTCCGCCGATGATGGCGTTTTGCGGCGCGCCTTTGACGTCAGCGTCGTACGGCATCATGCCCACGCCGTAGTTGAATTTGGCGTAGTGACGGATATCCGCCAGCGAGCCGGACGAGGCGGTAGTAATGGCACAGTCGCCGTTGTAGAACTTCTCGGTGGATTCGTCTTTACGCCCGAAGTAGCTGAAGTCGCCCTTCTTGTTCAGATCGGCAAGCAGCGCGATGTGCTTCACCTGCTCCGGCTTGTTGAACTCCAGCACCGCGTCGGTGCCGTCGAAACCGTTGTTTTTGGTCGCAACCGGCAGGCCGTGCCAGGCGCTGAAGTTTTCAATCTGGATCCAGCCCTGCCAGCCGCTGGCGTAGCCGCACTTCATCCCCGCCGCTTTCAGCTTCGCGGTGTATTCGGCCAGATCCTGCCAGGTTTTTGGCGGCTGCTCCGGATCTAAACCGGCTTTTTTGAAGGCGTCTTTGTTGTAGTACAGCACAGGCGTGGAGCTGTTAAACGGCTGGGACAGCAGGTGCCCGGTTTTGGAATCGGTGTAATAACCGGAGACGGTCGGCACGAACTGGGATTCGTCAAAGTTAATGCCCGCCTCTTTGAACACCTCGTACACTGGCTTGATGGCTTTGGAGGCCATCATTGTCGCGGTGCCCACTTCATAAACCTGTAACAGTGCAGGCGCGTTACCGGTACGGAAGGCGGCGATGCCCGCGCTCAGGCTCTGCTCGTAGTTACCTTTGTACACCGGCACAATTTTGTAATCCGGGTGGGTGTCGTTGAAACGCTGCGCCAGGGAGTCAACCTCTTTACCCAACTCCCCTTCCATGGAATGCCAGAACGGAATGGTGGTCACAGCCATTGCGTTCGTCGCAAAAGCCAGACCCAGTGCCAGACCCAAAGCTGTGTGTCGTAACGATGTCATTGTCATCTCTCTTATTGTGCCGGATGCGCGATATCACGCGTTTTATGCTCGCGAGGTAACATGACATGCTCGAATGACAGAAAAATAACTGTTTGTTTACAGATAAGTGACAGCCAGGCGTCAGGGGGATGATGGTTGTGTGAAGGGGGTTAATATGAAAAAAGCCGGGTGGCGGCTGCGCCTTACCCGGCCTACTCGATCCCTGTAGGCCCGGTAAGCGCAGCGCCACCGGGCAACACAGACGGCTTAGCCTCCGAGGTACGCGCTCCGCACCGCTTCGTTCGCCAGCAGCGCATCGCCGGTATCCTCCAGCACCACGCGCCCGTTCTCCAGCACATAGCCGCGGTCAGCGAGCTTCAGCGCCTGGTTAGCGTTCTGCTCGACGAGGAAGATGGTCATCCCCTCTTTGCGCAGCTGCTCGATGGTGTCGAAAATCTGCTGGATGATGATCGGCGCAAGACCAAGCGACGGCTCGTCCAGCAGCAGCAGGCGCGGCTGGCTCATCAGCGCGCGGCCAATCGCCAGCATCTGCTGCTCGCCGCCGGACATGGTGCCCGCTCGCTGAATACGACGCTCCCACAGGCGCGGGAAGAGTTCGTACACCCACTTGATGCGGGTCTGGAATTCATCCCGATGGGCGAAGAAACCGCCCATCGCCAGGTTCTCTTCCACCGTCATGCGGGAGAATACGCGGCGCCCTTCCGGGACAATCGCCACCGCTTCACGCATGATCTTAGCCGTCTGCCAGTCGGTAATATCTTTGCCGTCAAACACAATCCGCCCGCTGGTGGCGCGCGGGTCGCCGCACAGGGTGCCGAGCAGCGTGGTTTTACCCGCGCCGTTGGCGCCAATCAGGGTGACGATTTCGCCCTGATTGATGTGCAGGCTGACGTCGTGCAGCGCCTGGATCTTGCCGTAGTGCGCGTTGACCTTGTCGAACGTTAACATCGCTTTTTCCATCTTATGCCTCACCAAGGTATGCGCGGATCACGTCCGGGTTGTTGCGGATCTCTTCCGGCGTGCCGTTTGCCAGCGGGGTGCCCTGGTTTACCACGTAGATACGGTCCGAAATGCCCATCACCAGCTTCATATCGTGCTCAATCAGCAGGATGGTGGTGTCGTGATGGTCGCGCAGCTCGGCAATCAGCTCGTCCAGCTCTTTGGTCTCTTTCGGGTTAAGGCCCGCCGCCGGTTCGTCGAGCATCAGAATTTCCGGCTGGGTCACCATGCAGCGCACGATCTCAAGGCGACGCTGATCCCCGTAAGCGAGGTTGCTCGCCTGACGGTTGGCGTGCTGGAGCAGGCCGATACGGTCGAGCCAGGTCGCGGCGCGATCGAGCGCCTCCTCCTGCGTGCGGCGGAAGGCCGGGGTTTTCAGCAGGCCGGAGAAGAGGCCGGTTTTCAGCTGCTGATGTTGCGCCACCAGCAGGTTCTCAATCACCGTCATCTCGCGGAACAGACGCACGTGCTGGAAGGTACGCACCACGCCCATGCGGGCAATCTGCTGGCCCGGCAGCCCTTCAAGGTGCTGATCGCGCAGCATGATGGTGCCGCCCGTCGGCTTGTAGAAACCGGTCAGGCAGTTGAAGACCGTGGTTTTTCCCGCGCCGTTCGGGCCAATCAGGGAGACAATCTCTTTCTTGTGCAGATCCAGATTCACGTTGTTGACCGCCAGCAGGCCGCCAAAACGCATCATCAGGCCGTTAACGGATAATAAAGGCTTCATGCCTGCTCTCCTTTCGCCTGCGTGCGTTTCAGCTTCAGCTGTGGACGGGTCATCGGCAGCAGACCCTCCGGACGCCAGATCATCATCAGCACCATCAAACCACCCAGCATTAACATGCTGTATTCGTTAAAGTCGCGCATCAGCTCGCGGGAGACCACCAGCAGGATAGCCGCGAGGATCACGGCGAACTGCGAGCCCATTCCACCGAGCACCACAATCGCCAGCACAAAGGCGGATTCGGCAAAGGTGAACGATTCCGGGCTGACGAAGCCCTGACGTGCGGCAAACAGCGTCCCGGCGAAACCGGCAAACGCGGCGCTGATGGTAAATGCGGTCAGCTTGATGCGGGTCGGGTTCAGGCCCAGGGAGCGGCAGGCGATCTCATCTTCGCGCAGCGCTTCCCACGCGCGGCCCAGCGGCATGCGCAGCAGACGGTTGATCACGAACAGGGTAATCACCACCAGCAGCAGCGCCACCAGATAGAGCCAGATCACGCGGTCGGACGGATCGTATTTGATGCCAAAGAAGTTGCTGAAGGTATCCCAGCCGCCTTCGCGGGCGGTACGGCTGAACTCCAGGCCGAAGAAGGTCGGTTTCGGGATCTGGCTGATCCCGTTCGGGCCGCCGGTCACTTCGGTGTTGTTGAGCAGCAGGATACGGACGATTTCGCCGAAGCCTAAGGTCACAATCGCCAGGTAGTCACCGCGCAGGCGCAGCACCGGGAAGCCGAGCAGGAAGCCCGCCGCGGCAGAGACCAGCCCCGCCAGCGGCAGACAGGTCCAGAAGCCGAGGCCGTAATAGTGGTTCAGCAGCGCGAAGGTGTACGCGCCGATGGCGTAGAACCCACCGTAGCCCAGCACCAGCAGGCCAGACAGCCCCACCACCACGTTCAGACCGAGCCCCAGAATCACGTAGATCATGGTCAGGGTGGCAATATCCACCGTCCCGCGCGATACCATAAACGGCCACGCCACGGCAGCCACCAGCAGCGCCACAAGGAACAGCTTCTGTTTCACCGTTGTACCGTCGATCGCCGGCAGGACGAATTTCGGCCCGGAGACGTTTTTCAGCGTCTTCTGGAACAGCGGACGCAGCAGCTGGAACAGGAACACCACAGCGGTGCCGATAAACACCCACTGCCAGCGGATGTCGGGAGCGGTATCCACCACCAGCTTTGTGCCGTCCAGTCCTAACTGGACGCCCATAAAGACGCCCGCCAGGACGAAGAACATGGCGGCAGAGAGCAGCGCCATCGCAAAATGCATCGGTTTCATACTTTCTCTACCTCCGGACGGCCCAGAATGCCGGTAGGCATTACCAGCAGCACCAGAATCAGCAGGGCAAACGACACCACATCTTTATATTCGGTGCTCAGGTACGCCGAGGAGAGCGCTTCGGCCACGCCCAGGATCAGACCGCCGATCATCGCGCCCGGAATGCTTCCGATGCCGCCCAGTACCGCCGCGGTGAAGGCTTTCATCCCGGCCATAAAGCCGATGTACGGGTTGATTACGCCGTAGAACTGGCCGAGCAACACGCCAGCCACCGCCGCCATCGCTGCGCCGATCACGAAGGTCAGGGCAATCACGCGGTCGGTGTTAATCCCGAGCAGGCTCGCCATCTTCAGATCTTCCGCGCAGGCGCGGCAGGCGCGTCCCATGCGGGAGTAGCGGATGAACAGGGTCAGGGCCAGCATGGCAATAAAGGTCACAACCCAGATAACCAGCTGCATGGTGGTGATGGTGGCAGAGAAGTTTTCGCTGGCCCCCACAATCCACTGGCCGTTAAACAGGCTTGGCAGCGCCACGTCGCGTGAACCTTCGGTCAGGCTGACGTAGTTTTGCAGGAAAATGGACATACCGATGGCGGAGATCAGCGCGATCAGGCGTTTGGAGCTGCGCACCGGCCGGTAGGCCACCCGTTCAATACTCCAGCCGTAGGCGCTGGCGATCACAATCGCGCCGACAAACCCGGCGGCCACCAGCAGCCAGCTGCTGTCGATGCCCATCATCATCAGCGCGGCGATAATCATAAAGGAGACGTAGCTACCGATCATGTACACCTCGCCGTGGGCGAAGTTGATCATGCCGATAATGCCGTAAACCATCGTGTAGCCGATGGCGATCAGCGCGTAGGTGCTTCCCAGCGTGACGCCGTTAAACATCTGCTGCAAGAAGTAGAGAAACTGCTCGGACATAAGAAAACCTTTTTATACCCGCCCGGTGAGCCGGGCGGTGGGATGATTATTTGGCGACCGAGGAAGACCCGTCGGCGTGCCACTTAAAGACACCAAACTCAAATCCCTTCAGATCGCCTTTCTCATCCCAGTTCAGCGGCCCAATCACGGTGTTCGCCCCGTGTGCTTTTAAATCTTTCACCAGATCCAGCGGCTCTTTACTGCCGGTACGGTCCAGCGCGGTGGCCAGAGACTGCACGGCCGCGTAGGTGATCCAGACGTACGGACCGCTCGGATCTTTCTTCTGCGCCTTGAGCGCATCCACGATAGCCTTATTCGCCGGATCCTGGTCATAGCGTTTTGGCATCGTCACCAGCATGCCTTCGGCAGAATCGCCCGCGATGTTGGACAGGGAGGCATTACCGACGCCCTCTGGCCCCATAAACTGGGTTTTCAGGCCGGTGGCGCGCGCCTGGCGCAGCATCTGCCCCATTTCCGGGTAGTAGCCGCCGTAGTAAACGAAGTCGATATTCTCTTTTTGCAGGCGGGCGATCAGCGCGGAGAAGTCTTTCTCACCGGCGGTAATGCCGTCGAAGAAGACGATGTTTGCGCCGCCTTTTTTCAGGCCATCCTGCACGGAACGCGCCAGGCCTTCGCCGTACTGCTGCTTATCATGAATGATGGCGATACGCTGCGGCTTAACGGTTTCGAGGATGTATTTGGCGGCGGTTGGCCCCTGAGAGGAGTCCAGACCGGCGGTACGCATGATGTGCTGGTAGCCGCGCTGGGTCAGTTCCGGGTTGGTGGCACCCGGGGTGATCATCAGAATGCCTTCGTCTTCGTAGATATCAGACGCTGGCTGCGTGGAGGAAGAACACAGGTGCCCGATGACGTACTGGATACCGTCGTTAACGATTTTGTTGGCGACCGCGACGGCCTGTTTAGGATCGCAGGCGTCGTCATACTCCACGCCTACCAGCTTGTCGCCTTTGATGCCGCCTTTGGCGTTGATATCTTTGATGGCCTGACGCGCGCCGTTGAACTCCATGTCACCCCACTGGGCAACAGGGCCGGACATCGCCCCCACTACCGCAACTTTAATGTCGTCTGCCATAGCGGCATGCGAGATCGACAGTGCGACCATCCCCGCGATTAACGTCTTCGCGTTCCTTTTCATCTCTGAATCCCCATTCGTGATGTCGTGTTTATATTTTGTTTTATTATGGTTAAAAAGCATTCTGTACTTTTAATGAACAACGCTATTTTTACCAGTGCCTTTAATGGTTTAGCGCAGTTTTTTGTCAAAAACCAGACTAAAATCTCTATTTTTCAGGCGATTAAGCAAAGATAATATTCTGAAATCAGGCGGAGATAAACAAATAAAAGCGCAGTTGGCAGCATAAAATAACGGTACAAAGCGCCGAATAAATCACTGCCCTTCAGGTTAAAATTCTGCTTATTTTTCGATCCATGTGTTTTCAAACTGCCCATCGCGCTGCCAAAAAACTAATCACCTGGTAAATGGGAAGAAAAAGAGAAAGCGCCTGAGCAAATAAATTGAGTACACTGGCCCTACTCTTTTTGATTTGGACAAGCAGCTAATGAAACTGACTATCGTGCGTCTGGTGACCTTTAGCGACCAGGATCATATCGACCTGGGCAAGATCTGGCCGGAATATTCCCCTTCATCGCTGGCCGTCGATGAAAACCACCGCATCTATGCCGCGCGTTTTAATGAACGTCTGCTGGCCGCCGTCCGCGTAACGCTGAGCGGCACGGAAGGGGCGCTGGACTCCCTGCGCGTGCGCGACGTGACCCGTCGTCGCGGGGTCGGGCAGTATTTGATTGAAGAGGTGATCCGTGAAAACCCGAGCGTAACCTCCTGGTGGATGGCCGACGTGGGCGTAGAGGATCGCGGCGTGATGGCGGCGTTTATGCAGGCGTTAGGGTTTACGGCGCAGGCGAACGGGTGGGAGAAGCGCTAGATCTGTGCGGCCTGATACCCTCACCCCGGCCCTCTCCCTAAGGGAGAGGGAGAAAACCGGGTAATCCCCTCTCCCCGTGGGAGAGGGTTAGGGTGAGGGCATCAACCCGCACCAGCATTATTTGGCATCAGTAGCAGTGCCATTGGCATGCCAGTCAAACACGCCGAACTCGAAGCCCTTCAAATCGCCCTTCTCATCCCAGGACAGCGGCCCCATCACGGTTTCCACCGAGTTCGCTTTCAGCCAGGTGGCAATCTCCGCCGGATCGGCTGACTGGTTCAGGCCCGCTTGCAGAGACTGCAACGCTGCGTAGGTGGTCCAGACGAACGCACCGCTTGGATCCTGTTTCTTCGCCTTGATGGCATCGACAACAGGTTTGTTCGCAGGCACCTGGTCGTAGTTCTTCGGCTTGGTCACCAGCAGCCCTTCAGCTGATTCACCCGCGATGTTAGACAGGGAAACGTTCGCGACACCTTCTGGCCCCATGAACTGCGTCTTCAGACCCGCCGCACGCGCCTGGCGCAGGATCTGCCCCATTTCCGGGTGGTAGCCGCCGTAGTAAACGAAATCGATATTTTCTTTCTTCAGACGCGCGACCAGGGTCGAGAAGTCTTTCTCACCGGCGGTGATACCGTCAAAGAACACCACGTTGGCGTTCGCTTTTTTCAGGTTATCCTGCACCGCACGGGCCAGGCCTTCGCCGTACTGCTGTTTATCATGAACAATTGCGATGCGCTGTGGCTTCACTTTTTCCACGATGTATTTCGCGGCGGTTGGCCCCTGATCGGAGTCCAGACCGGTGGTGCGCAGGATCAGCTTATAGCCGCGCGCGGTCAGCTCTGGCGCCGTCGCGGCCGGCGTGATCATCAGAATGCCTTCGTCTTCATAGATGTCAGACGCGGGCTGGGTGGAAGAGGAGCACAGGTGACCGATAACGTATTTGATCCCGTCGTTTACCACTTTGTTCGCCACCGCGACCGCCTGTTTCGGGTCACAGGCATCGTCATATTTTACGATTTGCAGCTTTTCGCCCTTGATGCCGCCCTTGGCATTAATGTCTGCAACCGCCTGTTCCGCGCCCGTAAATTCCTGGTCGCCGTACTGTGCTACCGGACCGGACATCGCGCCCACCACGGCCACTTTAATATCGGCCTGGGCCATAGTGCTGAATGCCAACGCGATACATCCTGCCAGTAACGCTTTACCCTTCATGTTCATCCTGAGATTCCCCATTATTATGGTTATAACGATTGTTGTGATGTTGTTGTGTAGCGCTTTATTTCAGTTATAGGCGTGCTGTTCGCGCTTTTTCAGCATACTCTGCTAAAACATACCCCATTTTTATGATTTTGGAATAGCTAATTTGAAATGAAAATATGATAAGCCCGACCGTCATTTCAGCCGGGCTTTTGGCTTTATCGTGTCAGCGAGGCGGAAATAATATCCAGCGCTTTACGGAACTGCGCTTCGGGGATGGTGAGCGGGTAGAGGAAGCGAATAACGTTGCCGTAAACGCCGCAGCTCAAAAGTAACAGACCTTCGTTTAAGGCGCGCTCCTGAACCTGACGGGTAAATTCCGGCGACGGCTGTCCGGTTTGCGGATCGGTAAATTCCACCGCCACCATCGAGCCCTGCCCACGGATATCGGCGATATACGGACAACCATCCTTCGCTTTATTCAGCACCTCGACCAGATGATGCCCGAGATGAGACGCGCGGGTGCAGAGATCGTCCTCGTCAATCACATCCAGCACCGCATGGGCCGCCGCAATCGCCAGCGGGTTACCCGCGTAAGTTCCGCCAAGCCCGCCCGGGGCGGGCGCATCCATCACCTCCGCCCGGCCAGTGACGGCAGAGAGCGGCATCCCGCCCGCCAGGCTTTTCGCCATGGTGATCAGATCGGGCTTCACGCAGTGGTTTTCCATGGAGAACAGCTTGCCGGTACGGGCGAAGCCGGTTTGCACTTCGTCGGCAATGAGTAAAATCCCATGGGTATCGCACAGGGCACGCAGCGCCTGCATAAAATCAGCGGGCGCGACGTTGAACCCGCCCTCGCCCTGAACCGGTTCAATAATGATTGCCGCCACCTGATCGGGCGCGATATCGGCTTTGAAGATGCGCTCCAGGCTTTTTAGCGCTTCGGCGGTACTCACCCCGTGCAGGCTGTTGGGGAATTGCGCGTGGTACACCGAGCCGGGGAACGGGCCGAAGCCGAGCTTATAGGGCGCCACTTTGCCGGTCAGCGCCATGGTCATAAAGGTACGGCCGTGGAACGCGCCGCCGAAGGTGATAAGGCCGGGACGTCTGGTGTACGCGCGGGCGATTTTCACCGCGTTTTCGACCGCTTCCGCCCCCGTTGAGAAGAAGGCGGTTTTGGCTGGCCCCTCTATGGGTACGCGCTGGTTGATGCGCTCGGCAAGCGCCACATAGCCTTCATAGGGGACGATTTGATAAGCGGTATGGGTAAAGGCGTGAAGCTGTTTTTCGATGGCGGCGATAACTTTAGGATGGCGATGCCCGGTATTCAGCACGGCGATCCCGGCGGCAAAATCAATATACTCATTACCTTCCACGTCCCACACCGTGGCGTTTTCGGCTTTATCGGCATAGAAGTTACACATGACGCCGATACCGCGCGGCGTCGCCTGTAAACGCCGGTCGTTCAGTTCATTATTTTTCACCCTGTCACCCTCTGAAAGTCGCCTGCTTAGCGCATCAGTAAGTGTTTGCCAGGGGCAGGGAATTCGCCAGAGCGGGCGCTAAAAAAACAAAACCCCCGAATTTGCATTCGAGGGTTCTCGGTGTACTTCGCGAAAATTACGCTTCGATAGCGGCGCGAAGTTTTTTCATGGCGTTCTTTTCAAGCTGACGCACACGTTCAGCGGAGACGCCGTAGCGGTCGGCCAGTTCCTGCAACGTGGACTTGTTATCTTCGTCCAGCCAGCGGGCACGGATGATATCCTGGCTACGCTCGTCGAGGCCTTCCATCGCGAAGGTCAGCTTGTTCGCCGCCTGGTCTTCCCAGTTATCCTCTTCAATGCCGTCAGCAAAGTTAGAGGTTTTATCCTGAAGATACAGAACCGGGGCCATCGGCTGGCTGTCGGACGCGTCATCGTCGGCAGACATATCAAACGTCATGTCCTGCGCGGCCATACGGGATTCCATCTCGCGGACGTCTTTGCTGGAAACGCCCAGCTCGCGCGCCACCATTTCCACTTCATCCTGATTGAACCAGCCCAGACGCTGCTTGGTTTTACGCAGGTTAAAGAACAGTTTGCGCTGCGCTTTCGTCGTGGCGACTTTCACAATACGCCAGTTACGCAGGACGTATTCGTGAATTTCCGCTTTGATCCAGTGCACGGCGAAGGAGACGAGTCGCACACCCACTTCCGGGTTAAAGCGACGTACCGCCTTCATCAGGCCAATGTTACCTTCCTGAATCAGGTCCGCCTGCGGCAGGCCGTAGCCCGCATAATTACGAGCAACGTGAACAACAAAGCGCAGGTGAGACAGGATCAGCGTTTTAGCTGCTTCCAGATCGCCCTGGTAATGCAGCTTTTCAGCAAGCTCCTTTTCTTCCTCAGCCGTTAACATCGGCCAGGTGTTCGCAGCCCGGATGTAAGATTCCAGGTTACCAACAGGGGCTAAAGCTAAAGTTTGCATTTCTTTGGTCATTCATTCCTCTCAATGTTTCTTCTGGTCCAGGTTGTCCCCGTCAGGCAACAACCATGCCAAAGCGTTTGAGCAACGAGATTAGCATTCACTCTTTTATCAGACAGTGATTTTATCCACAAGTTCCAGGTGCAACAGTGAATAAATTACGCACAAAATGTGACATGAAGATGATTACAGGGGAAGAGACAACAGGGACGCTTTCCCTGCAAGCGAACATCTCGGTGCAGGGAAAGATTATATCACGCTTTTATTAGTCGGGAGTAAAGTGGCGTAAATGTTGAACCGTTGCCAGCCATGCCGCCACCCAGCCGATCATGGAGCACACCAGCAGCAACAGCAGGCACTCATCGAAACCTAAGCCACTGATATCAAACTTAGTTCCGAAAACCTGCGCCACCTCGGTGACGGCTGACGACAACCGCATCACCAAAATTTCTGACAAAATCAATGAAAGAAATGCACCAGAAAAACCTAATAACGCGCCGCCGTAAAGGAACGGGCGGAGGATGAAACCATCCGTTGCGCCAATCAGTTTCTGCACGTTGATGGTATCGCGACGGGCGAAGATGCTCAGGCGCACGCTGTTACCAATGACGAGGAACACCGCCGCCACCATCAGCACGCCGATCATCGCCGACACGCGTCCTACCAGCCCGGTCAGGGCGGCAAGACGGGCAAACCAGCTGTCGTCCATGCGCACTTCATCAATCCCGTTGATGCGGGTAATGCGGTCGCGCAGGGTGTTGAGCGAATCCGTGCCCTGGAAATCGAGTTTCGGGATCACCACCGCCACGGCGGGCAGCGGGTTCTCTTCAAGCATATCCAGCGCGCCGCCGAACCCAGACCAGTTGCGGAACTCGCCTAGCGCTTCATCGCGGGAAAGGTAGTTCACCTTCTCCACGCCCTGTTCGGCCTGAATCTGCCCCACCACCTGCGCCGCCGCGTTATCGTCGAGGGCTTTATCCAGATAAACGGTGATCTGCGGTGACGGATAGTACTGGGACGCCGCCTGGTTTACGTTTTTGTAAACCATGTAGCAGACGCTGGGCAGCGTCAGGGAGATGGCAATCACCATCACCGTCAGGAACGTCGCCAGCGGTTTGCTTTTCAGATCCTGCAACGCGCCCTGGAAGGCATACCGCACCTGCTCGTTAAAGACGTTGGTTTTGCGGGAGTTCGGTTTCGGTGCCGCTTTGGCACGCTTAGGCGCATTGCGATTGCCGTCCCCGCCGCCCTGAGGCTTGCGGAAACGGTCAAACCGGTTGCTGAACTGCCGAATCTGGTTCATTGCATCACGCTTATTCACCGTGGCCTCCGTGCAAATGCCCGTCGCTCAGGGTCAGCATGCGGTACGAACGACGGGAAATCAGCCCCATGTCGTGCGTCGCCATCAGTACCGTGACCCCTACGCGGTTGAATTCCTCAAACAGACGCAAAATCCCTTCAGAGAGGGCATCGTCCAGGTTACCGGTCGGTTCATCCGCCAGCAAAACGGCAGGCTTGTTCACCACCGCACGGGCAATCCCCACACGCTGCTGTTCACCGCCGGAGAGCTGGATCGGGAAGTTCTTCGCTTTGTCCAGCAGCCCGACCTTATCCAGCGCCGCGGAGACGCGACGGCGGATATCGTCATAGCTGGCACCGGCAATAATCAGCGGGATCGCCACGTTATCGAAAACCGTGCGATCCATCAGCAGGTGGTGATCCTGGAAAATCATGCCAATCTGACGACGCAGGAACGGCACTTCACGGTTCTTAAGACGGCTAATTTCATGGCCGCTGAACCAGATTTTCCCGGCGCTTGGCCGCTCGATCCCACAGATCAGCTTGAGCAGGGTACTTTTCCCCGCGCCGGAATGGCCGGTCAGGAATGCCATCTCGCCTGGCTGGAGGTGGAATGTCACCCCCTGTAGCGCTTGTCTCCCGCCGAGATAGGCCTTGCTGACGTGTTCAAAGCGAATCATTGTTAGTCCTCTCGGGCAAATAGTGCCTCAATAAAGTCGTCCGCTTTAAACGGACGTAAATCCTCAATACGCTCGCCCACACCGATGTAACGGATAGGAATGCCGAACTGGTCGGCCACGGAGAAGATCACCCCGCCTTTCGCGGTGCCGTCCAGCTTGGTCAGCGTGATCCCGGTCAGGCCTACCGCTTCATGGAACAGCTTCGCCTGGCTGATGGCGTTCTGTCCGGTGCTGGCGTCGATAGTCAGCATAATTTCATGCGGTGCATCTTCGTCCAGCTTCTTCATGACGCGAACGATTTTCTTCAGCTCTTCCATCAGGTGCGATTTGTTCTGCAAACGCCCTGCGGTATCCGCAATCAGCACGTCCACGTTACGCGACTTCGCCGCCTGGATGGCATCGAAAATCACGGAGGCGGAATCCGCGCCGGTGTGCTGGGCAATAACCGGAATATTGTTGCGCTGGCCCCACACCTGGAGCTGTTCCACCGCTGCCGCACGGAAGGTATCGCCCGCCGCCAGCATCACCGATTTGCCCTGCTGCTCAAACTGGCGCGCCAGCTTGCCGATGGTGGTAGTTTTGCCCACGCCGTTAACGCCAACCATCAGGATAACAAACGGCATTTTGCCTTCAATATTAAGCGGTTCGTCAACTTTTGCGAGAATTTCACCCATCTCGTCTTTCAGCAGGCCGTACAGCGCCTCGGCGTCACGCAGCTGTTTGCGGCTCGCCCCTTCGGTCAGGTTGGCGATGATCTTCCGGGTGGTTTCCACGCCCACGTCCGCAATCAACAGCTGCTCTTCCAGCTCCTCAAACAGATCGTCGTCGATCTTTTTGCCACGGAACAGACTGATAAATCCGGAACCTAAGTTTTCTTTGGTTTTGAGCAGGCTGCGCTTCAGGCGCGCGAAGAAACCTTCTTTGGTCGGTTTTTCCTGCTCCTGAACGATCTCTTCTTCGGCCTGCTCGTCCACCGGCACGACAATGACCGCTTCTTCAGCCGCTTCCGCCGCCAGCGCCTGGGCTTCAAGCTCTTCGTCGGTCAGCTCTGGCTCAAGGGCCGCTTCTTCTTCCACCGCCTCAACAATTTCAACGGTTTCCGCTTCGGCCTGCCACTCTTCGGCAGAAACCTCTTCGGCTTTCACCTCTTCCGGCAGCGGCAGTTCTTCGTGTTCGATAGTGGCCTGCGGCGCTTCGTTAAGGGTTTCTACGATAACCGGCTCTGGTTTTTCGCTCTCCTGAAACTGTTCAGTAACCTCAACCACCTCTTCGGCAAAGGATTCAATCTCTTCTTTGCTGTGTGCTGGCTCTTCCGCTTCGACAACCGCAGCGGTTTCGACAGGCGTTTCAGGCTGTGACGACTCTTCTACAACCTGCTGTTCTTCGGTTTTCTGTTCTGTTTCTTGCTCTTTTTCACCGAAACCCAACCAGGAAAAGAAGCCACGTTTTTTTTGTTTTGCCATCTGCGACTACACTCCTCGCGGCGCTATATACAGGGAAGCTAAAAAAATGATGAAATAGTCTAACACTTTACTTAATTGACATCACCGCCCGCAATCGCAGGGCATTGTTAACAGAGCTTTCCTGAGATGAAGAAACCCACCCGCGCCCCGGCCGGTCAAATTCGCATTATCGGCGGCCAGTGGCGAGGCCGGAAATTACCGGTGCCGGACAGCCCCGGTTTACGCCCCACCACGGACCGCGTTCGCGAGACGCTGTTTAACTGGCTCGCCCCGTCTATGGTAGACGCCAACTGCCTGGACTGCTTCGCCGGAAGCGGTGCATTAGGGCTGGAAGCGCTGTCGCGTTATGCCGCCAGCGCCACGCTGCTGGAGATGGAGCGCGGCGTCGCGCAGACGTTGCAGCAAAATCTGGCTACGCTGAAGGCAACCAACGCGAAAGTGGTGAATACCAACACGCTGAGCTTCCTCGCCCAACAGGGGACGCCGTTCAACGTGGTGTTTGTTGACCCGCCGTTCCGTAAAGGGCTGCTGGAAGAGACATTATCGTTGCTGGAAAAAAATGGCTGGCTGGCAGACGACGCGCTGATTTACGTTGAAAGCGAAGTGGAAAATGGCCTGCCGCCCGTTCCCGTTCACTGGGATCTGCACCGCGAGAAGGTCGCCGGCCAGGTGGCTTATCGTCTGTATCACCGTCAGGCACAAGGAGGATCCGATGCCAGTACTGATTAACGTAGGGCGCGTACTGATGCTGGGCGTCTGGGCATTTTTGATTTTGAATCTGGTGCACCCGTTCCCGCGTCCGCTGAATATCTTTATTAACGTGGCGCTGATTTTTACCGCGTTCATGCATGCCTTGCAGATGGTGATGCTGAAAAACGGTCTGCCGAAAGATGGCCCACCGATGACCGGCTGGCAGCAGCTGCGGGTGTTTATTTTCGGCGTGTTTGAGCTGCTGGTGTGGATGAAGAAGTTTAAGGCGCAGGTGAAGAAGTAGGCCCCTCACCCTAACCCTCTCCCAGTGGGAGAGGGGACGATTACACCCTCTCCCACTGGGAGAGGGCCGGGGTGAGGGGAAAATTACAGCTCCGGTTCAAAACCTTCAAACCGCGACCCTTTGTAGCTCAGCGTGCCTTTCTCCCCCACCGTCAGCTGGTGGTACTGCTGCGCCTCCAGGCGGAAGGTCATCTCCAGCCCGCCGGTTTCCGGCTTAAAGCTCGCTTCATAGCGCATCGTTGTGCCCGCTGGCGTCACCTGCTGCTGGCGGGAGCGGCGGTCGTTAAGCGGCTTCTCACGCTTGTTCGTCACCACCACGCGCTTTTGCATCAGCGGCGCGGCGTCGTTGTCGGCCTTCTCACGGCGCTGCTGCACGAAGCGAAACGAGGCGGCAATGACGATAATCGCCACCACGATAATGAAAAACAGCGGCATCTTGCTCATTGAAAAATCCCATCAGATTATGCGGAATTCAGGATACCTCGCCTGCCCCGGCATTGCCAAACGCCCGCTCGCGTCACTACACTGGATCAGGAACTGATCATTCAGCCTCAACAGTTACAGGGAGTTAATATGCTTTGGTCATTTATCGCTGTCTGTTTTTCCGCATGGCTTTACGTCGATGCGTCTTACCGTGGCCCAGCCTGGCAGCGCTGGTTGTTTAAACCCGTCACGCTATTACTCCTGCTGTTGCTTGCCTGGCAGGCCCCGATGTTTAACGCCGTTAGCTATCTTGTCCTCGCGGGGCTGTGTGCTTCCCTGATTGGCGATGCCTTAACCCTGCTGCCGCGCCAGCGCCTGCTGTACGCCGTGGGGGCATTCTTCCTGTCGCATCTGCTCTATACCATCTACTTTGCCAGCCAGATGACGCTCTCCTTCTTCTGGCCGCTGCCGCTGGTGCTGCTGGTGATTGGCGCCCTGCTGATCGCGGTGATCTGGTCGCGTCTGGAAGAGATGCGTCTCCCGGTCTGTACGTTTATCGCCATGACGCTGGTGATGGTGTGGCTGGCGGGCGAGCTGTGGTTCTTCCGTCCGACCGCTCCGGCAATGTCTGCGTTCTTCGGTGCCGCACTGTTGCTGTTGGGTAATATCGTCTGGCTGGGCAGCCACTATCGCCGCCGCTTCCGTGCGGATAATGCGATTTCCGCCGCCTGTTACTTTGCCGGACACTTCCTGATTGTGCGTTCGCTGTATATCTAAATAACGCTTGACTCTGGAGTCGACTCCAGAGTGTATGCTGCGGTTAATGAGAAAATTATCATTACCGGAGACTGCCATGTCGACTCCAGAAATACCTAAAAAAGTTCCCCAATTCTCGGCACTTAAGCTCAGCCCGGTTCCGCCAAAAGAGGACTGCTGCTGCGAGGGCGCGTGCGAAACCCGGACCGAAGCGCTGCCTGAAAACGGCAATCACTACAGCTGGGTGGTCAACGGCATGGACTGCGCGGCCTGCGCCCGCAAAGTGGAAAACGCGGTGAAGCAGGTGCCGGGTGTGAACCACGTTCAGGTGCTGTTCGCTACCGAAAAGCTGCTGGTCAGCGCCGAAAACGACGTCAGCAGACAGGTTGAAGCCGCCGTCAGCAAAGCGGGTTATACCCTGCGCAGCGAAACGACGCCCGCAGAAAAAACGTCCCCGCTAAAAGAAAATCTGCCCCTTATCACCCTCATCATCATGATGGCCCTGAGCTGGGGGCTGGAGCAGTTCAACCACCCGTTCGGCAACCTGGCGTTTATCGCCACCACGCTGGTTGGCCTGTTCCCGATTGCGCGTCAGGCGCTGCGTCTGATGAGAAGCGGCAGCTGGTTTGCCATTGAAACGCTGATGAGCGTGGCGGCTATCGGGGCGCTGTTTATTGGCGCGACGGCGGAAGCGGCGATGGTGCTGCTGCTGTTCCTGATCGGCGAACGCCTTGAGGGCTGGGCGGCGAGCCGGGCGCGCAAAGGGGTGAGCGCGCTGATGGCGCTAAAGCCGGAAACCGCCACGCGCGTGATAAACGGTACTCGTGAAACGGTCGCCATCAACACCTTGCGCCCGGGCGACGTGATTGAAGTGCCCGCAGGCGGACGTCTGCCAGCCGATGGGGTCCTCGTTACCGCCACCGCAAGCTTTGACGAAAGCGCCCTGACCGGGGAATCCATCCCGGTAGCGCGTGCGGCGGGTGAAAAAGTGCCTGCGGGCGCCACCAGCGTCGACCGGCTGGTGCAGCTCACCGTGCTTTCTGAACCGGGCGACAGCGCCATCGACCGCATCCTCAGGCTGATTGAAGAGGCCGGGGAGCGCCGCGCGCCGGTCGAACGCTTTATCGATCGCTTCAGCCGGATTTACACCCCCGCCATCATGCTGGTGGCGCTGCTGGTCACCGTCGTCCCGCCGCTGTTTTTCGGCGCGCCGTGGGAGGGCTGGATTTACAAAGGGCTGACGCTGCTGCTGATCGGCTGTCCGTGTGCGCTGGTGATCTCCACCCCGGCGGCGATTACCTCAGGGCTGGCGGCGGCGGCACGTCGCGGGGCGCTGATTAAGGGCGGCGCGGCGCTGGAACAGCTGAGCCAGATTCAGCACATCGCCTTCGATAAAACCGGCACGCTGACCGTCGGCAAGCCGCAGGTGACCGGCGTGTATCCGCAGGACATCAGTGAAGACGCCCTGCTGACGCTGGCCGCTGCCGTGGAGCAGGGTTCCACCCACCCTCTGGCGCAGGCGATTGTGCGTGAAGCGCAGTCGCGCGGGCTGAACATCCCTCCGGCAACGGCCCAGCGAGCGCTGGTCGGGTCAGGGATTGAAGCTGTGGTCGAAGGCAAAAAAGTGCTGATCGCCGCGGCAGGCGCGTTCGCGAATCCACAGGTTGAGGCATTAGAGCAGGCCGGGCAGACGGTCGTTGCCGTGATGCAGGACGGTGTACCGATGGGCATGCTGGCGCTGCGCGACACCCTGCGTGACGATGCGAAAGCCGCCGTCGACGCGCTGCACAGGCTGGGGGTACAGGGCGTGATCCTGACCGGTGATAACCCGCGCGCGGCGGCGGCGATTGCCGGTGAGCTGGGGCTGGCGTTTAAAGCCGGATTACTGCCTGCGGATAAAGTCAGCGCGGTAACCGAGCTGAACGGTCACGCCCCGCTGGCGATGGTCGGGGACGGGATAAACGATGCCCCGGCGATGAAAGCCTCAACCATTGGCATTGCCATGGGCAGCGGCACCGACGTGGCGCTGGAGACCGCCGACGCGGCGCTGACGCACAACCGCCTGACCGGGCTGGCGCAGATGATAGATCTTGCGCGGGCGACGCGGGCCAATATTCGTCAGAACATCGGCATTGCGCTGGGTCTGAAGGGGATTTTCCTGGTCACCACGCTGCTCGGCATGACCGGACTGTGGCTAGCGGTACTGGCGGATACGGGGGCGACGGTGCTGGTCACGGCGAACGCGTTGCGGCTGTTGCGCCGTCGGTAAAAACGCCCGGTGGCGGCTGCGCCTTACCGGGCCTACAACATCTCCGAACCGTAACCGTAGGCCGGGTAAGGCGTAGCCGCCACCCGGCATAAAACGGCGTCACTGCATCCCTAGCACCCCCGGCAACCACAATGATATCGCCGGGATGTACGTCACCATCCCCAGCACCACCAGCAACATACCGTAAAACGGCAGCATCGCCCGCACCACGTGCTCGATCTTCTGCTTACTCACCGCGCTCGCCACGAACAGCACCGAACCGACCGGCGGCGTGATCAGCCCAATCCCCAGGTTCACCATCATGATCATCCCGAAATGCACCGGATCGATCCCCAGCGAGTTGGTCACCGGTAGCAGCACCGGGGTCAGGATCAGGATGATCGGCGCCATGTCCATCAGCGTGCCAATCAGCAGCAGCATGATGTTGAGGTACATCAGGATCACGTATTTGTTATCGGACAGCGACGTGAAGAATTCGGTGATGCGCATCGGCAGCTGCATGTAGGTCATCACCGCGCCAAACGCCGCGGCAAAACCAATCAAAATCATCACGATAGTGACGGTTTTCACCGTGCGGCACATCAGCTTCGGCAGTTCATTCCACTTGTAGTCGCGGTAGATGAACATGGTGACGAAGAACGCCCACAGGCAGGCCACGGCGGCAGATTCGGTCGCCGTGAATATCCCGGACAAGATCCCGCCGAGGATAATCACCACCGTCATCAGCCCCCACAGGGCATCGAGCATGATTTTCAGCGCCTGCCTGAACGGGATTTTGTCCCCCTTCGGATAGCCGCGCTTGCGGGCGAAGCACAGGCAGAGCACCATCAGGCTCACGCCCAGCAGCAGGCCCGGCAGCACGCCCGCGATAAACAGCGTGGCGATGGAGACCGTTCCCCCCGCCGCCAGGGAGTAAATCACCGAGTTGTGGCTGGGTGGGATCAGGATCGCCTGCACCGACCCGCTGGCCGTCACCGCCGCCGCGTATTCGCGCGGATAGCCCTTCTTCTCCATCTCCGGGATCATCACGCTGCCGATAGACGCCGTATCCGCCACCGACGAGCCGGAAATCGCGCCGAAGAACGTTGATGCCACAATGTTCACCAGCGACAGCCCGCCGCGAATAAAGCCGACAAAAACGTACGCGAAGTTAACCAGCCGTCGGGCAATGCCCCCTTCCGCCATGATCGCCCCGGCAAGAATGAAGAACGGGATCGCCAGCAGGGTAAATTTATTCACCCCGCTGGTGATCTGGATCATCAGCGCCTCCAGCGGCAGGTCAATCCACAGCGCGCCCGCCACGGCGCTTAAGCCGACGGCGAAGGCCACCGGCATCCCCAGCGCCAGCAAAATGGCGAGGGTGAATAACAAAACAAACGCATCCATTGTTCACCCCTTAACTGTGATTGCCGATCAGCACGACCGGACGGTTTTCCTGCGAGCCAAACAGCAGGCGTTCAAGCACAAACAGGATCAAAATGGCCGACCCGACAGGCAGCGGCAGATAGCTTTCGCCGGAGGTCAGGAGCGGAAACTCCGCCACCGGCTGCTCCCACAGCTCGACGCACAGCCAGTAGCTGTACCAGCACATCAGGCCGGAGATGAGCAGCATCAGCAGATCCACCACCCGCGCGCACACTCTTTGCAGCGACGCGGGCAGGCGGTCGGTGAGCATGTTGACCGCAATATGCGACCCGGCGCGGTAGCTCACCGCCGCGCCGATAAAGGTAAACGTCACCATGCAGATAATGGCGATCGGCTCCGGCCAGGATTCGCCGCGATTGAGCACATAGCGAGAGAAGATGCCAATGGGGATGACAATCGTCATCACCAGTAGCGAGAGACCCGCCACCACCATGGCGAGCAGGTACAGACGGTCCATCCACTTCAGATAGAGTTCGGACATACGTACTCCGGCTTACTGAACGTCAGCGATGGCTTTCATCAGATCCTGATGCTTGTCGCCATACTGTGCGCGCACCGGCTCTGTCGCCTTGATAAACACCGTTTTATCGATGTCGTGGAACTGCACCCCACCGGCCTTCATTTTCGCCAGCGCCTGGTCGTTATACGCATTCCACAGCTTGCGCTGCTCGAACTGCGCTTCGCGGGCCAGCGTCAGGATCTTTTGCTGTTCGTCAGCGCTCAGTTTGTCCCATTTCACTTTGGAGTAGAGCAGCATTTCCGGGGTGATGAAGTGGCCGCTCAGCGTGTAGTTTTTGGCGACCGGCATGTAGTTGTGGGCGATAAAGGTTGGCGGGTTGTTCTCCGCGCCGTCGATCACCCCGGTCTGCATGCCGCTGTAAACCTCACTGACGCCCATCGCCACCGAGTTCGCTCCCATCGCTTTCAGCGTGGCCAGCGCCACCGGGCTGCCCTGCACGCGGATTTTCTTCCCTTTCAGATCGTCCGGTTTGACGATCGGCTCTTTGGTGATCAGGTTGCGGGTGCCGGAATCCATCCAGCCAAGGAAGACCAGACGCGATTTCGGGTTGGCGGTGAGTTTGTCGCCAATCTGCTTGCCGATATCCCCGTCGATCACCTTGTGCATGTGGTCTTCATCGCGGAATACGTAGGGCAGCGTAAACACTTCGATATCCGGCAGGATAGCAGCCACCGGCGCCATAGAGACGCGGATCATGTCGATCGCCCCCATCTGCGCCTGCTCAATCATCTGCTTTTCATCCCCCAGCACGCCGCCGGGGAAGACCTTAATCTCCAGCTTGCCATCGGTTTGTTGTTTGAGTTTTTCACCCATGTGCTGAACCGCCACCACGTTCGGGTAGCCTTCGGGATGCACATCGGCGGCTTTAATGGTCTGGGCAGAAACGGTGCAGGCGAAAGCAGACAGACACAGCGCGGCCAGTAACGGCTTGAAGGTCGTTTTCATTGAGTCAACTCCAGGGTAGTGAGATAAGCGTTAAAACGATGTTTTAGTTTTTGACGCTTAAAAATTAGACTACGGCTGGAAAAGGGAGGGTGAAGCGCCTCACAAAAGCGCGAAATTTTGAAACGATGGTTTAGAAAGGTTTTCTCCCTCTCCCCGTGGGAGAGGGTCGGGGTGAGGGCATCAGGCCGCACCTACCCCTTACGAATCAAATACCGATAAGGCAAGGTCTCGGTTTGCTGCGCCACCAGTTCGTGTTCCATAAAAGTACAAAAACCGGGGATATCGCGGGTGGTGGCCGGATCGTCAGCGACGATCAGCAGCGTTTCGCCGCTCTGCATGTTTCGTACGGTTTTACGCACCATCATTACCGGCTCCGGGCAACGGAGGCCCTGAGCATCAAGCGTGTGGTCTGGGCTGGAAAACAGGTCGGTCATTTTCTTCTCGTTCAGGTAAAAACGGCTGTAGTTTACGCCCCGCTATCGCCAATGCAAACCAGGTTAACGATTGCGTGAAAATTAGCCATTGCAAAGTGTCGTCAAAGCAGTATCATGCGGCGGCTTTATTGGGTTCCCTCACCCCAAATATTAATCAAAAAGGTACAATATGAACTCCTTTACACAATCGCAGCGCGTCAGGGCGTTGTTCTGGCTTTCGCTATTTCATCTGCTGGTGATCATCTCCAGTAACTATCTGGTACAGCTCCCCATCTCCATTTTTGGTTTCCATACCACCTGGGGCGCGTTCAGTTTCCCGTTTATTTTCCTCGCGACGGATTTAACCGTGCGTATATTTGGCGCACCGCTGGCGCGGCGGATTATTTTTGCGGTGATGATCCCGGCACTGTTTGTCTCCTACGCCATCTCCTCGCTGTTTTACATGGGCAGCTGGCAGGGCTTCGACGCGCTGATGCACTTCAACCTGTTTGTCGCGCGTATTGCCGCCGCCAGCTTTATGGCTTATGCCCTCGGGCAGATCCTCGATGTCCACGTGTTTAACCGCCTGCGTCAAAACCATCGCTGGTGGATGGCGCCAACGGCCTCCACGCTGTTCGGTAACGTGAGCGATACGCTGGCCTTCTTCTTCATCGCCTTCTGGCGCAGCCCGGACGCCTTCATGGCAGAACACTGGATGGAAATCGCTCTGGTGGACTACGCCTTTAAGGTGCTTATCAGCCTGGTCTTCTTCCTGCCGATGTACGGCGTACTGTTGAATATGCTGCTGAAAAGGCTGGCAGATAAATCTGAAATCTCCGCATTGCAGGCAGGTTAAGGGTTCGCTTTATCAGTTGTGATAAGATGAACGAATGAGCCGTTATGGCCGTTTATCGAAAGGAAGAAGTCAATGCGCAATCTGGTTAAATATGTCGGGATTGGCCTGCTGGTTGTTGGCCTTGCAGCCTGTGATAACAGCGACACCAAAACGCCTGCTCAGGGCGCGTCAGCAGAAAGCAACGCCACCGGTCAGCCGGTGAGCCTGATGGATGGCAAACTCAGTTTCTCTCTGCCTGCGGACATGACCGACCAGAGCGGTAAGCTGGGCACTCAGGCGAACAACATGCACGTCTATTCCGATGCCACCGGCCAAAAAGCGGTGATTGTGATCGTCGGTGACGATACGAGCGAAGATCTGGGCGTGCTGGCCAAACGCCTGGAAGATCAGCAGCGCAGCCGCGACCCGCAGCTTCAGGTGGTCACCAACAAGTCTGTTGAACTGAAAGGCCACACGCTGCAACAGCTGGACAGCATCATCTCTGCCAAAGGCCAGACCGCCTACTCCTCCGTGGTGCTCGGCAAGGTGGACAATAAACTGCTGACCATGCAGATCACCCTGCCGGCAGACAATCAGCAGAAAGCGCAGACCGCCGCTGAAAACATCATTAACACCCTCGTGATCCAGTAATCGTTCACCGGGATGCCGTGGCCTCCGTCGCTTGCGCCGGGGGCCATTTTTTTGCCACGACTTTCAGACTAACGCTCCAGACGAAGCCCATCCGGCGCACTACAATTAACACGCCCCCCGGAAAAAGGAATTCTTATGACTGCCAGCCCGCCCGACAAAGCCGGACTTCATATTTTATTAAAACTTGCCTGCCTGGTGGTTATCCTTGCGGGTATCCACGCGGCGGCGGATATCATTGTTCAGCTTCTGCTGGCGCTGTTTTTCGCCATTGTGCTCAACCCGCTGGTGACATGGTTTTTACGCCGCGGCATCAGCCGCCCGGTCGCGATTACCATTGTGGTGATGGTGATGCTGGTTGTCCTGACGGCGCTGTTCGGCGTGCTCGCCGCCTCGCTGAGCGAATTTTCCACCATGCTGCCGCAGTACAATAAAGAGCTGACGCGCAAGCTGGTCGATCTTCAGCGCATGTTGCCGTTCGTGAATCTGCATATCTCACCGGAACGGATGCTGCGCCGGATGGATTCCGAGAAGGTGATGACCTACGCCACCACGTTGATGACCGGGCTTTCCGGGGCAATGGCCAGCATTCTGCTGCTGGTGATGACGGTGGTGTTTATGCTGTTCGAAGTGCGCCACGTGCCGTATAAACTGCGTTTTGCCCTGAACAATCCGCAGATCCACATTGCCGGCTTGCACCGCGCGCTGAAGGGCGTATCCAAATATCTGGCGCTGAAAACGCTGTTAAGCCTGTGGACCGGCGTGATCGTCTGGCTGGGGCTGGTACTGCTGGACGTGCAGTTCGCGCTGATGTGGGGCGTGCTGGCGTTTTTACTGAACTACGTACCCAATATCGGCGCGGTGCTTTCCGCCGTTCCGCCGATGATCCAGGCGTTCCTGTTCAACGGTTTTTATGAGTGCATGCTGGTAGGGGCGCTGTTCCTCGTCGTGCATATGGTGCTGGGTAACATTCTTGAGCCGCGTATGATGGGCCACCGTCTGGGCATGTCGACAATGGTGGTGTTTTTATCATTACTGATCTGGGGATGGCTGTTGGGACCGGTGGGCATGCTGCTCTCCGTGCCGCTCACCAGCGTCTGTAAAATCTGGATGGAAACCACGAAAGGAGGCAGTAAACTCGCCATTCTTCTGGGTCCGGGTCGGCCAAAAAGCCGTTTGCCGGGATAACCGGGTGGAAAGGGTCAAAAGTGACGTTTATTCGCCAGCGCGACGACAACATTGTACGATGTGCGCAGCAAATCGCGCTGGCGAAGAAAAAGTCACAGAAACAGGTTTATCGCGGACGCGCGTAGATGAAATTTACACTTACCCTTATCGACTGGCAGGCAAGAGCGCCAGGACTCAGCGATGCCGACGAATGGCAGGCATGGTCACGCCGGTCTGACGCCATCGATCCCGCGGCACCGCTGGCGAAACTGACCGATCTGCCGATGATGACCGCCCGCCGCCTGAATTCAGGCAGCAGGCTGGCCGTCGATCTTGGCCTGATGATGCTGCGCAAACACCGCATCGACGCCGTCGTCTACAGCAGCCGTCATGGGGAGCTGGAGCGCAATTTCCGTATTCTCCAGGCCCTGGCGGCAGAACAGCCCGTTTCCCCCACCGATTTTGCCATGTCGGTACACAACTCGGCGGTCGGCAATCTCACTATCGCCGCGCGTCAGCCTGTTGTCTCTTCGTCGGTCTCCGCCGGTATGGATACCTTCCAGCAGAGCTTGTGCGACGTGCTGAGCCTGCTGCATGCAGGCTACTCCCGCGTGTTGCTGGTGGATTTCGACGGTCTGCTGCCTGATTTTTATCACGCCGGGTTGCCGCCGCAGATGCCCGTCTGGCCCTACGCGCTGGCGCTGGTGATTGAGGCCGGAAATACGCTCAGCTACGAAACGCACGTCAACCGCACGCCTGAAGAGCCCGCGCTGCCGCAAAGCCTCCAGTTCCTGCGCCATTACCTGCGGGACGAGCGCCAGTTTACCCTGCCGGGCGAGCGCCTGCTGTGGCAATGGACGCGCCAATGAGAGGGTTACGTTCCCGCCTCGATCGGGTATGGCGGATGCTTATGACCGGATTGTGCTTCGCCCTGTTCGGCCTCGGCGGGCTGACGCTGTCGCTGGTGTGGTTTAATCTGCTGCTGATTTTCCAGCGCGACCGCACTCAACGTCGCCGCCTGGCACGCCGCACTATTTCTGCCAGTTTTCGCCTGTTCCTCGCGGTGGTACGGGGTGCAGGGGTACTGGATTACCGTTTCAACAACCTGGACGTTCTGCGCGCCGAGCGGGGCTGTCTGGTGATTGCGAATCATCCCTCGCTGCTGGACTACGTTCTGCTGGCGTCGGTGATGAACGAAACCGACTGTCTGGTGAAAAGCGCGTTGCTGCGTAACCCGTTCGTCAGCGGCGTGATCCGCGCGGCTGACTATCTGATTAACAGCGAAGCCGACACGCTGCTTGCCGCAAGCCAGCAGCGTCTGGCCCAGGGCGACACCCTGCTTATCTTCCCTGAAGGCACCCGCACCCGGGTGGGGAAAGCCATGACCCTGCAACGTGGGGCGGCGAATATCGCCGTTCGCTGCAACAGCGCCGTGCGCGTGGTGGTGATCCACTGTAGCGAACGGATGCTGGATAAACAGAGCAGCTGGTATAACGTGCCCCCCAATAAACCTGTTTTCACCGTGGATGTTCGCGAACGCATCAACATTCATGATTTTTATGATGCGAGTCAGCACGAACCCGCGCTGGCAGCAAGGCAGTTAAACCGGCATATGCAGCATCAGTTAACAACCGGTCTTCAATCTTTGTCAGGAACGAAAGATGCAAGCGCTCTATCTTGAAATTAAGAATCTCATTATCTCTACGCTGAATCTGGAAGAACTTACCCCAGAGGATATTGATACAGACGCCGCGCTCTTTGGCGACGGCCTCGGTCTGGACTCAATCGACGCCCTTGAGCTGGGGCTGGCGGTAAAAAATCAGTACGGCGTAGTGCTTTCTGCCGAAAGTGACGAGATGCGTCAGCACTTCTATTCCGTTGCCACGCTCGCGGCTTTTATCCATCAACAACGCGCCTGAGAATGACCGCTATGACAGAACAACAAACGATTTATCAGGAAGTCTCTGCGCTTCTTATTACGCTGTTTGAAATCGCCCCGGAGGATATTACCCCTGAGGCACGTCTTTACGAGGATCTGGACCTCGACAGCATTGATGCCGTCGATATGGTGGTGCACCTGCAAAAGAAAACGGGCCATAAAATCAAGCCTGAAACCTTCAAAGCGGTGCGCACGGTGCAGGACGTCGTGGACGTTGTGGAACAGCTTCAGCGCGACGCGTAACGTGCGTTCGATTCCAGTTCTTCCCGCCCTGACGGGGCTGATGCTGCTGGCATGGCCGTTTTTGATCGGCTTCGGGCTGGCGAATAATAGCCTGCACGGGATACTGCCCGTGATGGCGCTGGTGCTGCTGTTGCGCGTCTGCCAGGCCCGTCGGCAGGGCGGCCCCCTGCGTTATCTGTTCGTGAGCGTGGCGCTGGCTGGCATAGCGCTTTGCGCGGCGAGCTACGTCCTGCACGCGCACCAGTGGGTGCTGTTTTATCCGGTGGTGGTGAATCTGGTGATGCTGGTGGTGTTTGGCGGTTCGCTGTGGACGGCAATGCCTGTCGTCGAACGGCTGGCGCGCCTGCGTGAACCGGCTCTCTCCCCCGTCGGGGTACGTTACACGCGCCGGGTTACCCAGGTCTGGTGCGGCTTTTTTATTATCAACGGGGCGATCGCGCTGTTTACCGTATTACACGCCGATATCCGTCTGTGGACGCTGTGGAACGGGATGATTGCCTATCTCCTGATGGGCACGCTGATGGCTGGCGAGTGGCTGGTGCGACAACGGGTGATGAAAAACGATGCTTAACCCTCTTCCGCTTAGCCAGTGGCTCAGTGCACCCCGCCCTGACGACACCCCTGTCGCCTGGCAGGACGACCGCCTCTGGACGCTTGGCGATCTGCGCCACGACGTCACCCAGTTGGTCGACACCCTGCGTCGTGAAGATGGCGAGCGCTGGGCGCTGTGCATCGAAAACGGTTATCTGTTTATTGTTGCGCTGCTGGCGACGCTGCATGCGGGTAAAACGCCGGTCCTCCCCGGGCACAGCCGGGCGGCGCAGCTTAACGAACAGCGGGCGCTGTTCAGCGGCGTCCTGAGCGACACCACACTCGATTTTCAGGGGCGACAGCTGCGGGTGGCTTCCGCTCAGCGGGCAGGTCATCTCTTTTCACCGCTGCCTGCCATCGGTGAGATGCGCACGATCGAGCTTTACACCTCCGGCTCGACCGGCACGCCGCAGCGGGTCAGTAAGCCGGTGGTCAGCCTTGATCGTGAGGCTCGTCTGCTGGCGGCGCATTTTGGCGAGCGTCTGGCGGGCTGTCACGTCGTGGCTTCCGTGGTGCTGCACCACCTGTATGGCCTGACGTTTCGTGTCGTATTACCCATGGCGCTCGGCCTGCCGCTGCATGCCAGCCTGCTCAACTATGCCGAGCAGCTCTCTGCCCTTCCCGACGATAAACGCTATCTTTTCATCAGCAGTCCGGCGTTTCTCAAGCGGCTGGACGCGTCGCTGGCGCCGCCCCCCGTTAACCTGCTCGTCTCCGCAGGCGGCGCGCTGCCCTGGCAGGAGGTCGCCGCGGTTCAGGCCTGGCTCAACGTCTGGCCGGATGAAATATACGGCAGCACGGAAACAGGCGTAATGGCCTGGCGCTACCGTCAGGAGGAAAGCACGCGCTGGCAGCCTTTTCCCGGCGTGACGTTTCACGACGATCGCGTGATATCGCCGCTGATCCCCGAGGCGGAGGGGGTCCTGCTGGATGATATCCTGCACTTCACGGCTGACGGGCAGTTCAGCCTCGTCGGGCGTCGCGGTCGGGTGGTCAAAATTGAAGATAAACGCATTTCGCTCGATGACATTGAGCGCCGCCTGCTGGCGCTGGACGGCATCCGCGAGGCCGCCGCGCTGACGGTGACGCGCGGCGGGCGTCAGGGCATTGGCGTATTGCTGGTGCTGAATGAAGCGGTGCGTCAGCAACACGAACAGGGCAAAAAAGCGCAGGAGCTCGCCTGGCGACGCGCCCTTCGCCCCTGGCTTGAACCGGTTGCTGTGCCGCGCTACTGGCGGATCGTTGATGAAATCCCGGTCAACAGCATGAACAAGCGCGTGACTGCGCAGCTACAGGAGTTGTTTCATGAAGATCCCTGAAATCGGGCGCCTCCAGCCCGATCCACAGCATCTGGAGATAACCTTTTATCTTGATCCTGACCTGCTCTGGTTTAAGGGACATTTCGCCGTACAGCCGCTACTGCCGGGCGTGGCGCAGCTCGACTGGGTAATGCATTACGCCGCCGCGCTGGCGTCGGGCTACCGTTTTCACAGTATTCAGAACGTGAAGTTCGCCGCCCCGCTGTTGCCGAAGAACACGGTCACGCTGCTCCTTGCCTGGCAGCCTGAACGCCAGTTGCTGACCTTTAGCTACCAGCGCCATGCGGGTAACGAGCGCCACACCGCCAGCAGCGGGAAGATTCGCTTATGTCAGTAACCTTCCGCCCCTGCGTGCTGATCCCCTGCTACAACCACGGGGCGATGATGGCTTCGGTGCTGGCGCGCCTGGCGCCTTTCGATCTGCCCTGTCTGGTGGTGGACGACGGCAGCGATGAGACCACGCGCCGCACGCTTGAAGCGCTGGCGGCGGATCGTCCGCAGGTCACGCTACTGCGGCTGGCCGAAAACAGCGGCAAAGGCGCGGCGGTGATGCAGGGGCTGAAAGCCTGCGCCGATCGCGGCTTCACCCACGCCGTTCAGGTGGACGCTGACGGCCAGCACGCTATCGAGGACATTCCCAAACTGCTGGCGCTGGCCGGGCGTCATCCCGATGCGCTCATTTCCGGGCAGCCCGTTTACGATGACTCGATCCCCCGTTCGCGCCTTTATGGGCGCTGGATAACGCACGTCTGGGTCTGGATTGAAACCCTCTCCCTGCAACTGAAAGACAGTATGTGCGGGTTTCGCGTTTACCCGATAGCCCCGGTTCTGCGCCTTGCAGCAACCACGCCGCTCGGCAGGCGGATGGATTTTGATACCGAAGTGATGGTGCGCCTCTACTGGCAGGGCAACACCAGCTATTTTCTGCCCACCCGCGTAACCTATCCGCCGGACGGGGTATCCCATTTCGATGCCCTGAAAGACAACGTGCGCATCTCGTTGATGCATACCCGTCTGTTTCTCGGCATGCTGCCGCGCATTCCTTCCCTGCTGATGCGTCGCCGCTCGCAGCACTGGGCGCAGCAGCAGGAGGTGAAAGGATTATGGGGCATGCGCCTGATGCTGCGCGTCTGGCAGCTGCTGGGGCGAAAGGCGTTTACCGCCCTGCTGTGGCCGGTTACCGCCGTCTACTGGCTGACCGCCCGCTCTGCGCGTCAGGCGTCGCAGCAGTGGCTGGCGCGGGTTAAAACGGTGATGGCACAGCGGCAAATGCCGCAACCCGCGCGGCTTAACAGTTTTTCCCACTTCCTGCGCTTCGGTCATGCCATGCTGAATAAAGTGGCCAGCTGGCGCGGCGAAATGAAACTCCATCGCGATCTGGTCTTTGCGCCAGGCGCGCAGGAGGCGCTGGGGCTCGACGATCCTCAGGGCAAACTGCTGCTCGCGTCGCATCTTGGCGATGTGGAAGCCTGCCGGGCGCTGGCCCAGCGCGAAGGGGCGAAAACCATCAACGCGCTGGTCTTTAGCGACAACGCCAGACGCTTTAAGCAGGTGATGGAGGAGATGGCGCCGCAGGCGGGCATTCACCTGATGCCGGTCACCGACATTGGCCCGGAGACTGCGATCCTCATTAAAGAGAAGCTGGATCGCGGCGAATGGGTGGCGATCGTGGGCGATCGCATCGCCGTCACCCCGCAGCGCGGCGGCAGCTGGCGGGTGATATGGAGCGAATTTATGGGCCAGCCCGCGCCGTTCCCGCAGGGGCCGTTTATCCTGGCGTCCATTTTGCGCTGCCCGGTGGTGCTGATTTTTGCCCTCTGCCAGCAGGGAAAGCTGACCCTGCACTGCGAGCCGTTTGCCGACCCGCTGCTGCTGCCGCGCGGCGAGCGCCAGCAGGCGCTACAGCAGACCGTCGACCGCTATGCGCAGCGGCTGGAGCATTACGCGCTCTTGTCGCCGCTCGACTGGTTTAATTTTTTCGATTTCTGGCAGCTGCCAGAGGTCAACGAGAAGGAGTAAAGGGTGCTGACCGATCCCCGCTTTACGGCTGAAGTTGAAATCACCGTTCCGTTCCACGATGTCGATATGATGGGCGTGGTGTGGCACGGCAACTACTTCCGCTACTTTGAGATTGCCCGCGAAGCGCTGCTCAACCAGTTTGATTACGGCTATCGCCAGATGAAAGCGTCCGGCTACGTCTGGCCGGTGGTGGATACCCGGGTGAAATACCGCGACGCGGTGACCTTCGAGCAGCGCATTCGCGTCCGCGCCCACATTGAAGAGGTTGAAAACCGTCTGCGCATCGCCTATCAAATCTTCGACGCGCAAACCGGGAAACGCACCACCACCGGCTACACCATTCAGGTGGCGGTGGAAGAAGCAAGCCGGGAGATGTGCTTTGTCAGCCCGGCCATTCTGTTCGAACGCATGGGGATCGCGCCATGAAATGGATAACGCTACTCGCGCTGCTGGTAAGCCCGCTGGTGAACGCGATCACGCTGGATGAACTGCAACAGCGGTTTGCGGAGCAACCGGTAGTGCGCGCACACTTCGAACAGATCCGCACGATCAAGGATATGCCTCAGCCCCTGCGCTCGCAGGGCGAGATGCTGATCGCCCGTGACAATGGCCTGCTGTGGGATCAAAAAGCGCCGTTCCCGATGACGCTGCTGCTGGATGACAAACGGATGGTGCAGATCGTCAACGGTCAGTCGCCGCAGACCATTACCGCCGACACTAACCCGCAGATGTTCCAGTTCAACCATCTGCTGCGGGCGCTGTTCCAGGCCGACCGCAAGGTGCTGGAAGAGAACTTCCGCATCGATTTCAAAGACCTGGGCGAAGGCCGCTGGTCGCTGGTGCTGACGCCCGTCACCACGCCGCTGGACAAGATTTTCTCCACCCTTGATTTGAAGGGCGCGATCTATCTGGAATCCATTCGCCTGAACGATAAGCAGGGCGACACGACGGATATCGCCCTCTCCCGCCACCAACTGACGCCCGCCCGCCTGACCGATGCAGAACGCCAGCGCTTTGCCGCACCGTAACGCCCTGCGCCCGTCGCTGTTGTGGGCCGCGGTATGCCTGATCCTGCTGGGCATGCTGCTGTCGCTGCTGCCCGGCGCGCGGCTGAACAGCAGCGTGCTCGCCATGCTGCCGAAACAGACGCTCGGCGCGATCCCTCCCGCTCTCAACGACGGATTTATGCAGCGCCTCGACCGCCAGCTCATCTGGCTGGTCAGCCCCGGCAAACAGCCAGACCCGCGCGTGGCGCAGCAGTGGTTAACTCTGCTGCAACGCAGCCAGGCGCTGAGTGTCGTAAAAGGTCCGCTGGATGCCGCCGGGCAACAGGCCTGGGGAGATTTCTTCTGGCAACACCGCAATGGCCTGGTCGATCCGGCCACCCGCGCCCGCCTGCAAAACGGCGGTCAAGCACAGGCCCAGTGGGTCCTGTCCCAGCTCTACTCCGCCTTTTCCGGCGTGAGCGGCAAGGAGCTGCAAAACGATCCGCTGATGCTGATGCGCGGCGCGCAGCTCGCGCTGGCGAAGAACAGCCAGAAGATGCAGCTGATGGACGGCTGGCTGGTGACAAAAGACGCGGCCGGGAACTACTGGTATCTGCTGCACGGCGAGCTGGCGGGCTCGTCGTTTGATATGCAGCAAACCCACCAGCTGGTGACTACCCTTAACGCGTTGCAGCAGACGCTGAAAAGCCAGTATCCACAGGCGCAGCTGCTCTCGCGCGGGACGGTGTTCTACAGCGATTACGCCAGCCAGCAGGCTAAAAACGATATTTCCACGCTTGGCGTCGCCACGGTGCTCGGGGTGATCCTGCTGATTGTGTCGGTGTTTCGCTCCGTGCGTCCGCTGCTGCTGAGCCTGCTCTCCATTGCCATCGGCGCGCTGGCGGGGACGGTCGTGACGCTGCTGCTGTTCGGTGAACTGCACCTGATGACGCTGGTGATGAGCATGAGCATTATCGGCATCTCGGCGGACTATACGATTTACTACCTCACGGAGCGGATGGTGCACGGCGCGGAGCACTCGCCCTGGCAAAGCCTGGCGAAGGTACGTAACGCGCTGCTGCTGGCGCTGCTGACCACCGTCGTGGCGTATCTCTTCATGATGCTGGCCCCCTTCCCCGGCATTCGTCAGATGGCGGTGTTCGCCGCCGCAGGGCTGAGCGCCTCGTGCCTGACGGTAATGTTCTGGCATCCGTGGCTGTGCCGGGGCATGCCGGTCCGCCCGGTCCCCCTGAGCGGGATGATGCAGCGCTGGCTGAACGCCTGGCGCGACGGTAAAGCCCTCTCCGTCGGGCTGCCGGTCGCGCTGGCTCTGCTCTCCGCCATCGGGATCGCCAGCCTGCGGGTGGATGACGATATCGCCCGGCTTCAGGCGCTGCCGCAGGACATTCTGGCGCAGGAAAAAACCATCACCGCCCTGACCGGGCAAAATGTCGATCAGAAGTGGTTCGTGGTGTACGGCGCGTCGGCTCAGGAAACGCTGGAGCGGCTGGAGGCGTTCACCCCGGCGCTGGCGCAGGCGCAAAAAGCCGGTGAATTAACCCGCTGGCGCACCCTGCCGCTGAACTCGCTGGCGCGGCAGAACAGCGATCTGCATCTGCTACGTAACGCCGCGCCGACGGTGATGAAAATGCTGCAAAGCACGGGGCTGAAGACCAGTGAACCGAACCTGAACGCCATGCCTGTCAGCGTGGAAGCGTGGCTCGCCAGCCCGGCCAGCGAAGGCTGGCGTTTGCTGTGGCTGACGCTGCCGGACGGCAAAAGCGGTGTTCTGGTTCCGGTCGATGGCGTCAGAAACAGCGCCGCGCTCGGTGAGCTGGCCGCCCGCCATCCCGGGGTCGTCTGGGTTGACCGTAAGGCCAGCTTCGACAGCCTGTTTGCGCTCTACCGCTCGCTGCTGACGGGGCTGCTGGGCGTGGCGCTGGCGGTGATTGCCTGCGGCGCGATGCTACGCCTCGGCTGGCGAAAAGGGCTGGTGGCGCTGGTGCCGTCCGTGCTGTCGCTGGGCGGCGGGCTGGCGGCGCTGGCCGTGACGGGCCATCCGGTGAACCTGTTTTCCCTGCTGGCGCTGGTGCTGGTCCTCGGCATTGGCATTAACTACACGCTGTTTTTCAGCAACCCGCGCGGCACGCCGCTGACCTCCATGCTGGCGATTACCCTCGCCATGATGACTACCCTGCTGACGCTGGGGATGCTGGTGTTCAGCACCACTCAGGCCATCAGCAGCTTTGGCATTGTGCTGGTGAGCGGTATCTTCACCGCGTTCCTGCTCGCCCCGCTGGCGATGCCGTCTAACAAAGAGAACTTACCATGACCCGTTTCATTCGCCTGGCGGCAGTGATGATGGCCCTGTTGCTGGCGGGGTGTAGCCATACGACGAACCGCGATGACGCGCGCCCTCAGGCCTGGCTCCAGCCCGGCACCCGCGTCACGCTGCCCCCGCCGGGCATCACGCCTGCCATCCGCGCGCAGCAGTTGCTTACCGGCAGTTTTAAAGGCCAGACCCAGTCGCTGCTGGTGATGCTGAACGCCGATGGAAATAAAGTGGCGCTTGCCGGCCTCTCCTCCGTCGGGATCCGCCTGTTCCTCGCCACCTACGACGACACCGGGATCCACACCGAGCAGTCGGTTGTGATGCCGCAGCTGCCGCCCGCCAGCCAGGTGCTGGCCGACGTGATGCTGAGCCACTGGCCGCTCAGCGCCTGGCAGCCGCAGTTGCCGAAAGGCTGGACGCTGAACGATACTGACACCAGACGCGAACTGCGCAACCCCGATGGCAAACTGGTCACGGAAATTGTCTACCTGAACCGTAACGGCAGGCGCGAACCGATTAGCATTGTGCAGCACGCTTTTCACTACCACATCACCATTCAATATCTGGGTGACTGAGATGATTTACCTTTCTGCCGTTGGCATGGTCAACGCGCTCGGCAACTCGGCTGATGAAATAGCGGCGAACCTGATCGCTGGTGTGGCCCCCGGGATGCGCCAGCGTGCAGGCTGGTTACAGGGCTTACCCGAGGCCGTGCTGGGGGGCGTGGAGGGTGAACTTCCCCCTGTCCCCGGGTCTTTTTCTGCGCATCGCAGCCGCAACAACCAGCTGCTGCTGGCGGCGCTGGCGCAAATCCGGCCCGCCGTCGATGCGGCCATTGCGCGCGTGGGGCGCGACCGCGTGGCGGTTGTGCTGGGCACCAGCACCTCCGGGCTGGACGAGGGTGATGAGTACGTACGCCGCGCGCAGAACGGCGAGAGCAGCCCGCAGTGGCAATATCCGCAGCAGGAGCTGGGCGATCCGTCGCGCTTTCTCGCCCGCTGGCTTGCGCTGGACGGCCCGGCGTATACCATCTCAACCGCCTGCTCCTCCAGCGCGCGGGCGATCATCAGCGGTCGGCGCCTGATCGACGCCGGGCTGGTGGACGTCGCCATCGTCGGCGGGGCCGACAGCCTGAGCCGCATGCCGGTCAACGGCTTCAACAGCCTGGAGTCCTTCTCCCCGACCTTGTGCGAACCGTTTGGCCGCAACCGTCGGGGGATCACCATTGGCGAAGCGGCGGCCCTGATGGTGCTGACCCGCGAGCCGGGCGAGGTTGCGCTCCTGGGCGCGGGGGAATCCAGCGATGCGTACCATATTTCCGCCCCGCATCCGCAGGGCGAAGGGGCAATCCGCGCCATCAACCAGGCGCTGAACGAGGCGGGCATGACGGCGGCGGACGTCGGCTATATCAACCTGCACGGCACCGCCACGCCGCTGAACGATCGCATTGAGGCGCAGGTGATCCACGATCTCTTTGGCGACCGCGTGCCGTGCAGCTCCACGAAACATCTTACCGGCCACACGCTGGGCGCAGCGGGGATCACCGAGGCCGCCCTGAGCTGGCTGATCCTGACCCGAGACCTGCCGCTGCCGCCGCAGGATTTTTCCCGCTACGCACCAGACGACACCCTGCCCGCCTTCGGCCTGCTGCACCAGAGCGCACCGCTGAATAAACCGGCGATCCTGTCAAACTCCTTCGCGTTTGGCGGCAACAACGCCAGCCTTCTGCTGGGGAGGGTATGATGCGCTACTTACCTCCCGGGGATTATCTTCCTCACGACACGCCGATGCTGCTGCTTGAGAGCGTGGAAAACGTCACCGATGACCGCGCCGTTTGCAGCGTGACGGTGAACGATCGGGGCGTTCTGGCTCCGTTCCTGGACGCGGACGGCAACCTGCCTGGCTGGTTTGCGCTGGAGCTGATGGCCCAGACCGTGGGCGTCTGGTCTGAATGGCACCGGATGCAAAAAGGGCTGCCGCACTGTGCGCTGGGCATGGTGCTGGGCGCGCGCGAGCTGGTGTGCGACGCAGGGCATTATGCCGCAGGCAGCACGCTGATCATCACCATCGAACGTCTGATGCAGGATGAACGCTTTGGCAGCTTCGAGTGCACCATTCATGCGGATAGTGTCTCCCTCGCCACGGGCCGCGTGAACACCTTCCAGCCGAGCGAGGAAGAATTAACCACACTTTTCAACCAGGGAACACCATCATGAGATCCGTACTGGTCACCGGCGCCAGCAAAGGCATTGGCCGCGCTATCGCCCTTCAGCTTGCGGCGGACGGTTTCACCGTCGGCGTGCATTACCATCGTGATGAAGCGGGCGCGCAGGAGACGCTGGAAGCGATTGTCCAGGCAGGCGGCGCGGGCCGTTTACTCACCTTCGACGTGAGCAACCGCGAGCAGTGCCGCACGGTGCTGGAACAGGAGATCGCTGACCACGGCGCGTGGTATGGCGTGGTCAGTAACGCCGGTATTACCCGCGACGGTGCTTTTCCGGCGCTCAGCGACGATGACTGGGACAGCGTGATCCACACCAATCTCGACAGTTTTTATAACGTCATTCATCCCTGCATTATGCCGATGATCGGCACCCGCAAGGGCGGGCGGATCATCACCCTGTCGTCGGTGTCAGGCATTATGGGCAACCGTGGGCAGGTGAACTACAGCGCGGCGAAAGCCGGGATCATCGGCGCCACCAAAGCGCTCGCCACCGAGCTGGCAAAACGCAAAATCACCGTCAACTGCATCGCGCCGGGGCTGATCGATACCGGCATGATCGAGATGGACGAAGCCGCGCTGCACGCGGCGATGTCGATGATTCCGATGCAGCGTATGGGCCAGGCCGAGGAGGTCGCCGGGCTGGCGAGTTACCTGATGTCGGATAAAGCAGGCTATGTGACGCGTCAGGTGATTTCGATTAACGGAGGCATGCTATGACCCGCCGGGTAGTGATTACGGGCATGGGCGGCGTCACCGCGTTCGGCGAGGACTGGCCGACCATCTCGCGCCGTCTGCGCGAGTATGAAAATGCGGTGCGTACCATGACGGAGTGGCAGGCGTATGACGGCCTGCAAACCCTGCTCGCCGCGCCGATTGAAGACTTCACCCTCCCCGCTCACTATACCCGTAAGCGCATTCGCGCCATGGGCCGGGTGTCGCTGCTCTCTACCCGCGCCACCGAGCTGGCGCTGGAGCAGGCGGGACTGATCGACGACGCGGTGCTGACCAACGGTCAGACCGGCATCGCCTACGGCTCGTCGACCGGCAGCACCGGGCCGGTCAGCGAGTTTGCCTCTATGCTCACCGAAAAGCACACCCACAACATCACCGGCACCACCTACGTGCAGATGATGCCGCACACCACGGCGGTGAATACCGGGCTGTTCTTTGGCCTGCGCGGACGGGTGATCCCCACCTCGAGCGCCTGTACCTCTGGCAGCCAGGCGATTGGCTACGCCTGGGAAGCGATTCGTCACGGCTACCAGACGGTGATGGTGGCAGGCGGCGCGGAAGAGCTGTGCCCGTCGGAAGCGGCGGTTTTCGATACCCTGTTTGCCACCAGCCAGCGTAACGACGCGCCAAAAACCACGCCGTCGCCGTTTGACGTTCAGCGCGATGGCCTGGTTATTGGCGAAGGGGCGGGCACGCTGGTGCTGGAAGCGCTGGATCACGCCAGAGCGCGCGGGGCAACAATCTATGGCGAGATCGTGGGCTTTGCCACCAACTGCGATGCGGCGCACATCACCCAGCCCCAGCGGGAAACCATGCAGGTGTGTATGGCGCAGTCGCTGGCGATGGCGGGCCTTGGCCCTCAGGAGATTGGCTACATTTCTGCCCACGGCACGGCAACCGATCGCGGGGATATCGCCGAGAGTCAGGCGACCGCCGCCATTTTCGGCGACAGCGTGCCCATCTCATCCTTAAAGAGTTATTTCGGCCATACCCTGGGTGCCTGCGGCGCGCTGGAAGCCTTGCTGAGTCTGCACATGATGCGGGAGGGCTGGTTCACGCCGACGCTCAATTTAAGACAACCGGATGAGCAATGCGGCGCTTTAGATTATATTATGGGGGAAACCCGCCCGATTGATTGCGAATTTATTCAGAGCAATAACTTTGCCTTTGGCGGCATCAATACCTCGATAATCATTAAACGCTGGGCGTAACTATGTACCAGTTTGTACTGGGAAAGATCTCCACCCTTAGCGCGGACCCGCTGGCGTCAACGCTCGCAGACATGGCACCTCAGGGTGCACGACACGCTTCCTGGCTTGCAGGCCGGACGCTGCTCGCCAGAACGTTATCCCCCTCACCGCTTCCCGAGATAATTTACGGCGAGCAGGGAAAACCGGCCTTCGCTAACGGCCATCCGCTGTGGTTTAACCTGAGCCACAGCGGGGACGATATTGCCCTGCTGATGAGCGATGAAGGTGAAGTGGGCTGCGATATCGAAGTGATCCGCCCGCGGGAGAACTGGCAGGCGCTGGCGAATGCCGTTTTCAGCCTCACCGAACATGACGAGCTGGAACGTGAAGCGCCGGAAGAGCAGCTTTCCGCATTCTGGCGCATCTGGACACGCAAAGAGGCGATCGTCAAACAGCGTGGCGGCAGCGCGTGGCAGATTGTCAGCATTGACAGCACCGCCCAGTCGCTCCCGGTCAGTCAGCTACGCTTCGGCTCGCTGAGCCTGGCGGTCTGTACCCCTACGCCTTTCACCTTAACGGCGGAAGCGGTTACTTACTCCGGTATTTCTGCGGCATAAAAAACGGCCATGCCGGTTAAACCAACATGGCCGATGTCTCGTTCACGTGTTCCCGATCTTATTTTAAATTTTCCGGAAAGTTTTTTGGCAACTCGCTGGCCGCGCACGCAATAACGCTATCGTCATTCGCACCGCAGTCGCGCACGAAGGTGATGGTGGCAAATTCATCAATCACTTCGGTGGGATACGCTGGCCCGGCATCACGGTAGCTATTCATCAGCGGAATGTGATCGTTCTGGAAGCAGACGGTTTTTTCCGGATTATTCATGACCCAGCGCGGGAAGAAGATGGTGCCGTGGAACAGGCGGTCGCCCAGGTTCACGATCAGGCTCACGTCGGTACCGGTTGGCTCCGTCCAGGAAATTTTATAGATGCTCTCCCCAACACGGACAATGTAGGCCTGCTGATCTTTCACCCAACGGTTGCCCACCAGACCGCTGTGAATACGGTAGTCCAGGGTGTTTTCGTTTTTAACGTAAATTTCGTAATTCCAGCCATTATCGTAGGTATATACCAGATGTTTGCCGACGAAGCCGCTTAAATCATGTTTATCGAAGGTGCTCATACGATGTCTCCTTTGTTTTGATGAGACGATCGTACCCCTTCAAAAAATGAATAAATAACGCTATGTTTGAATCAAATTCATCCAAAATTTAGATTAATTATGCACAAGACGACGCTCGAACAGTGGGCCTTGCTGGAGAGAGTCATCGAGGCGGGCAGCTTCGCTAAGGCGGCGGAAGAGACCCACCGCAGCCAGTCCTCGGTCAGCTATAACCTGTCGCTGTTGCAGGAGCGGCTGGGCGTGGCGCTTCTGATGACAGAGGGACGGCGTGCCGTGCTGACCCCGGCGGGTGAGCTGTTGCTGAATCAGGTTAAACCGCTGCTGAAAGCCTTCGCCTATGTGGAAACGCGCGCTGCGACCCTGCGCAGCGGGATGCGAACCCGTATCGACCTGATGGTAGACAGTATTTTCCCGCGCAGCCGGCTGTTCGCGATTTTGCGCCAGTTTCAGCAGCTGTACCCGCAAACGCAGGTGCGGCTTACCGAGGTGCTGGAAAACAGCCGCGCGGATGCGCTCAATGATGAAGCCGACGTGATGGTCTTAACCCGCCGCCAGGACATTACCGGCCTGGGCGAATGGCTGATGAATATCGATTTTGTTGCCGTCGCGCATCACGCGCACCCGATGTTTGCGCTGGATACACCGCTCAACGACGAGATGCTACGACCGTGGCCGCGCATTCAGATCGCAGACAGCCAGCCCACCGCTCACCCCACCGGGGAGTCGTGGACCTTCTCCACCATCGATGCCGCGATCGAAGCGGTGATGTATCAGGTTGGTTACGGCTGGTTACCGGAAGAACGCATTCAGACCCCGCTCCAGCAGGGCATCCTTAAAACGCTGCCGCTCAGCCACGGCGTACGTCGCGCCACGCCGCTGCACCTCATCGTCAAACGCTCCCTCAGCCCGCTGGACGAGCAGGTTGAGACGCTGTTGCGCCTTTTTAAACAGGAGCCGTCATCGACAACTGCTACGCTTTAAGTTTTGAACCATAAGATGACAAGGAGCGAATGATGAAAATTGATTTAACGGGGAAAGTGGCGCTGGTGACCGCGTCCACCGGCGGTATTGGGTTTGCCATCGCCCGCGGGCTGGCGGAGAGCGGTGCGGAAGTGATCGTGAACGGGCGCAGCGTCGACTCGGTGAACAAAGGCATTCAGGCGCTACAGCAGGTGGTGCCTGGCGTACAGGTTCGTGCCGCCATCGCCGATCTGAGTTCGCAGGAGGGCGTTGACGAACTGCTCAGGGTCGCCACGCACGTCGATATTCTGGTGAATAACGCCGGGATCTATGGCCAGCAGGATTTTTATTCCACCGACGACGAGACCTGGGAACGCTACTGGCAAACCAACGTGATGTCCGGCGTGCGCCTCTCTCGTGCCCTGCTGCCCGGCATGGTACAAAAGGGCTGGGGTCGCGTGGTGTTTATCTCATCAGAATCGGCCTGCAATATTCCTGCGGATATGATCCACTATGGCGTGACAAAAACCGCCCAGCTCTCGCTGGCGCGCGGCCTGGCGAAGTTCGTGGCAGGCAGCGGCGTGACGGTGAACAGCGTGCTGCCGGGCCCGACAATGTCGGACGGTTTTGCCGCGATGATGAAAGACGAGATCGAAAGAACCGGTAAATCGCTGGAGCAGCTGGCGAAAGAGTTCGTGATGACGAATCGCCCCAGCTCGGTGATCCAGCGCGCCGCCACGGTGGAAGAAGTGGCGAATATGGTGGTGTATGTCTGTTCCATGCAGGCCTCCGCGACTTCCGGCGCGGCGCTGCGCGTTGACGGCGGCGTGGTGGATGACATTGTTTGACCCGTCAGGCCACAGGTTCAGGAAAAAATGCGACCTGATATAAGGACTATGAAGGTAAAGCAGGTAAACTAGTGAACAGAATGTGTATTTCAGCTAAGACGTATTTATGACCAATATGATTGCCGACGAAGCCGTGGCGAAGTCCAGCGTGCTCTCTGTCTTTGACTTTGATGGTACGTTGACGCACCACGACAGTTTTATCCCGTTCCTGCGCTTTGCCTTTGGCAAGCGCTACTTTGCTGGCCGACTGGTGCGCATGGCCCTGCCTACGCTGCACTGTGTGCGCCGCAAGCTGACGCGAGATGAGCTGAAAGAGGTGTTGATTAAAACCTTCCTGACGGGGGTGGATGAGCACTGGTTACGTCAGCAGGCGGAAGCCTTCTGTGAAAAATACTGGAACAAGCTGATGCGCCCGGAAGGTGTGCTGGCCGTCGCCAACGAGGTCAATTCCGGTGCGGAAGTGACGATTTGCTCTGCTTCCCCGGCGCTGGTATTGCAGCCGTGGGCCGATAAGCTCGGCATTAAGCTGATTGGCACGCAGCTGGAAGTGAAAGACGGCAAGCTGACCGGGCGGATCACCGGCCACAACTGCCGCTGTGCCCAGAAGGTGGCGAGGCTGGAGAAGGTGTATGGGGATTTGAACGCGTATCACCTGCGCGCCTGGGGCGACACGCGTGGCGACCACGAGTTGCTGGCGGCGGCGCAGGATCCGCACTGGCGGCATTTTCATCATCCGAGCAAGCGCCGAAATTCACCAATTAAGGGTTAGGTGCGGCCCGATGCCCTCACCCCGGCCCTCTCCCACAGGGAGAGGGAGAAAAGCGGTACATCAGGCTTCACGTTTTCCCGGGAACATCACGCTCGCAATAATCCCCAGCGCCAGTACCCCCAGCACCACAAACAGGCTTGCCGTGGCGCCGATGTTATAACCGTGATGCCAGAAATGGTCGGTCGCATTCAACCCCAGCTTGAACGCCACGAAGAACAGCAGTAACACCACCGCTTTCTCCAGATGCACCAGATACTGCTTCAGCGCTTCCAGCACGAAGTAGAGGGTACGCAGGCCGAGGATCGCGAACATCATGGCGCTGTAGATAATCAGCGGCTCACGGCTGACGGCAATGATTGCGGGTACGGAATCGAAGGCGAACATCACGTCGGACAACTCCACCACCGCGACGCAGAGCAGCAGCGGCGTCGCGTAGCGCTTCGCCTTCTTCACGCGGCCTACCATCACATCCTTGTTTTCAGGCTTCTCCAGTTCGGCATCCACCTCTTTCTGGGTCAGGATAAACGCATGGCTGCTGATTTTTGGCCACACCGGGTAAAAGCGTTTCACCAGGCGGTACGCCAGATGGTTGGAGTAATCTTCGACTTCATCGCTCTCTTCATTGCGTTTCAGCATCATCACCGCCGTCCAGCCGACGACCAGCGCAAAAATGACCTCAACATACGGCCCCAGGCTCAGCAGGCTGGTGCCGATGGCGACAAAAATACCGCGGAACACAATCGCCCCGAGCACGCCCCAGTAGAGCACGCGGTGACGATATCTATCCGGCACGCCAAACCAGGCGAAGATCGCCATCATCACAAACAGGTTGTCGACGGAGAGCACCTCTTCCAGCGCATAGCCGGTCAGGAACAGACTGGCCATCTCCGCGCCGTGGTGCACGTATAAGAATCCGGCGAAGGCCATCGCCATCATGACCCAGAAGATGGACCACATGACCGCGCTTTTCAGCGAGATCGGTTTATCGTGACGGTGCATGAAGAGGTCGATAAACATCGCCCCAACGGCCATCACCACGAAGACAACAACGGTTTCCGTCGGGAAACCGAGATGAGCAGCAGACATAGACAACCCTTTTAAGAAGACAAAACACCATGCACACAATAAAAAGCGTGGACCCGTTAAGGACGCAGCACGCTAAAAAAATAAATATTAACCGTTCTTTTCAGCTGTGTAGAGACATTAAAGTTGTATCCTTTAACCTGAAAAAGACTTTAAAGTTGTAAAGTTTTAAAAAAACACATACAAAACATGATGCTAAGTGTGTATCACACGCTGTTCCAACATTATGCCTTGATGTTCTTGCAGGAACTGCAATTTACAGGAGGAAAAAGGTGTTTTTGTAGTTATCTGGCGTTACGTGACAGTGTTGGTCAGATACTTCCACCTCTTCAGAGTTAAAGTTTGATATATGGGAAAAAAAACGCTCCCGGACGGGAGCGTAAGCCAGTGACTTCGGCGTCAAATGAGGGTCTAACAAGTGGAGCTGCGGGTTAATTCTGGGTGATCTGACTGCGATGCTTATCAGCCTGCTGCTGGTGAACAACGGAAGACTGACCATTATTCGCCTTCTCATGTACAGCTGCGGCCTTCTCATGCTCGCTCATTTCAGAAAATGACTTTGCTGTTTCGTTGGTAGCTCCGGGTTTAGCTTTCATCATTTTTTTATGCATTTCAGCCATGTCCTGGTGGGCAGCAGAATTGCTGTTTTGCATCATGTCATGGGACATTGCGGCCTGATCGTGACTGCTCATATCCATCATTGTCATGCTGTCTCCCTGAATTGCACTTTTTTCAGCAGATGACTGCATCTGGTGGGCAGGTGCCTGTGCATTATTTACCTGGTCATGCATGTTCATTGTCTCTGCAGCCATGGCAGATGAAGCGGCAGCCATAATGGCAACAAATGATACGAGAATCTTTTTCATGGTTGGGTCTCCGGTGTTTACATACCCAAACAATCAATGGCTTATAACAGAGAAAGCAGTTGATCTCAGGGCGGGTTAATCATCACTCCAGGAACCAGGTGATTGTGTTATCACGCTGCTCCTGATTTATGAATAATTATAAAAAACCGCCTCTGTTTATCGCGTGACTGAATGATGACAATTTTGTCACCTTCCAGGTTTCTCCTGAACAACGGGATTAATCCATTAACAGGCGCACTTTGAACACAATTTCACGCCCCTGCTGTTCTGCTGACAGCTCGCCGCCGTGAGCATGAATGATCGACCTTGTAATTGATAATCCCAGCCCCGCGCCTTCCGTGTTGTAGAACCTTGATGAGTCTGCGCGATAGAACCGGTCAAACAAACGTTCCAGATTAGCGGGAACCTGGCCGGACATCGTATTCGTAATCATCACGTTCACACAGTCACTGTCACGCTCAAGGTGTATCGCTGTACAGGTGTTATCGGGAGAATACTTGATTGCATTGGAAAGCAGGTTACTGAAAGCACGTCGGAGCATATCGCTGTCTCCGGCAACAACGCCCTCTCCTTCAACCGTGATTGTCTTTCCTGTTTCGTCTGCCAGGGGCTCGAACAACTCACGTAATTCATTCAGTTCGGCTGCCAGATCCACATCATGTTTATCCAGCCGCAGCAGACCATGCTCTGAACGTGCCAGAAAAAGCATGTCACTGGTCATTCGTGACAACCTTTTCAGTTCTTCCAGGTTAGCGAATAAAATTTCGCGGTAATGCGAAACATCCCTTTCCTTAGCCAGTGCAAACTGCGTCTGCATCATCAGATTACTGACTGGTGTGCGCAGCTCATGCGCGATGTCAGACGAGAAATCTGACAGTTTCCGGAATGCCCCCTCCAGGCGATCAAACATATTATTGAACTCCTGCATGGTCTCAGAGATTTCCGGCGGAGCCAGATCGGGATTTAGACGCTGATCCAGGCTGTGTACGGTCATGGAGGAAGCCAGACTGGTCATTTCCCGTAGCGGTTTCAGACCAATACGTGTGGTCAGCCAGCCCAGAAAAACAGAAATAAAGACCAGACCGATATTGAACCAGAACAGCCAGGTACTGAGCTTATCCATAAACAGGGTGTGATACCCAGTATCCGTGGCAACCGTAATGATGACATGTTTGCTTTTACCCTGTTCCGGCGTCACGGCAACCCGCCGCGAGATACTGCGGTACACGGTGTTATTTTCTTCCGTCTGGATCATATAGTCGAGAATATCACCCGACTTATTAAGCAGGACCGCTGGAACAACAGAATTTTTGGCATAGAGTTCAACAATTTTTTCATTTTCCATGTTTTTTATAGAAATGAATAAGCCATTGTGCCCCACCATCGCATCGTTTATTTTTTCTGATAATGACTTAATATCCGTTTTGTTCCTGAACGTCTCTGTTTTAAGAAACTCTTCGGTGAGCTGAAGTTTACCTGTCAGAAAATCGCGGTCCTGATTATCGAAATAGCCATTAAGGGTGCTAATCAGGATAAAACTTGATAACCACCATACCGTAAGCATCACCGCAGAAAAAATCAGGCTCAGGCGTGTGGTCAGGGAAATTTTGAACCTCACTCTTCTCTGATCTCCAGGACATATCCGGCACCGCGAACGGTATGGATCAGTTTTGGCTCAAAGTCATCATCAATTTTACTTCTCAGACGTCTCACGGCGACATCAATCACATTCGTATCACTGTCAAAATTCATGTTCCAGACCAGGGACGAGATAAGACTCCTGGGTAACACTTCTCCGGTGCGTTGCAGCAGCAACTCAAGCAGAACGTATTCTTTACCGGTGAGATGGATCTCCTTCCCCGAACGGATCACGGTCCGGCGCACCATATCAACGGTCATATCGGCGATGGTGCAGACTGTTGCGGCCTGCGAGCGTGCCCGGCGCAGTAGGGTTCTTACACGTGCAACCAGCTCCGTAAAATCAAAGGGCTTAATCAGGTAGTCATCTGCGCCAAGCTCCAGTCCTTTCACTTTGTCCCGCACGTTGTCCTTTGCGGTTAAAAACAGGACCGGTTCTTCGTGCCCGGACTCCCTCAGTGCGCTGATGATTTGCCACCCGTCGAGGAAAGGCAGCATCACGTCCAGTATTATCAAATCATACTGTCCCTTCGACGCGGCCCCGAGACCATCGCGGCCATTATTAAAGAGATCGGCCTGATAGCCTTCCTCAACCAGTCCCTGCTGCAGGTAACGACCTGTTTTTTGTTCGTCTTCAACGATTAAAATACGCTGCATGGTCAACTCGCTGATATGAAAGTAAAAATCTCACGCATGAGCTTTGGCTGTCCCCTAGCTGACCTGAGACGGAGCAAGCATTCCGAGCCACGCTACGGCGCCCAGAATGATAATCGCAACAACGAATTCTGTCAGGATGCTGTTTCGCATCAGGGCAACGCTGCGATCATAATTCCCTTCCCTGACCATAACTTCAAGCCGGGGACCCAGGTGAAACCGGTTTGCTGCAGCCAGAAGAAGCATCAGAACAAACAGAGCCGTCTTGGCAAGCAATATCCTCCCCCAGGAACTGTTGAATAAGGGAGTTAAGTTACCCTCAGCAATATACAGATAGTTGACCAGCGCACTCAGGATCAGGGCTACAACAATCACCGTTCCTGCCGTGGCAAATTTTGCCAGGGAGTCAGATATCACAATGACGCTCTGTGCATTATGCTCGTTTCTGCGCATCAGCAGGATAGCAAATGCAACCAGAGCACCTGTCCAGGCACCTGCAGCGCCGAGATGGGTCAGATCGCTCAGTAAATGGAGATAGTAATGCAGACCGTCATGCATAACGGCGTGTCCTCCCCAGGCAAGTGTAGCCAGCGCCACGCCCCCACTCATCGTCATCAGCAGGCAGGACAATACTCTCTTATTAGTGTAAAGGAACAAAGCACCGAGTGTGGTAAACAGGGCACAGAGCCTGACAATCCAGCTAATACCCACATCAGTTTCTTCTATCACCATCTCGATAACATGGATGGATAATTCTCTGAGGTCAGTTACTCCACTCATGGCATTAGATACCAGGAGCATATTAATGCCAGTAAGAATGATGCCTGTAACAACAGCAAAAGTTATAAACGACCTGAAATTAGTCAGGTTATAGGTTTCATGTCTGACACCGCTTATTCCATATATCTGAAAAAATGGCAATCCAAATATTACCATCAAATCCAGATAAAGAAGAAAACGAATAACAATCATAATCAGGTCGTTCATAATATTACTTCACTGTAAAGGTGTAATTACCGGTAATAGGGTGCGTATCTGAAGAAACCGCGCGCCAGTCAACACGATAAGTGCCAGCGGGTAAAGGCTCTCGCGGAATAATGACCATCGATTTAGGGTCAGCGCCTGGCGCCACTTTTGCCGCGACCGGCATCGGAGAATGTGATGACATGCCTTTCATACCCGTCATCGTTAATTTTGCACCTGAGAATTTCACGGTCAGATTTTCCGAGAAATTAAGCTGAATCTTTTCCGGGGCCGCTACGGCTGAATCAGCCTGTGGCACAGAGCTTTTTAATTCCGGATGGGCCATAGCAGAGAAAGCAACGCCCATAACGAGGCCACCTGTAAGAATGGCTTTATTTAAAATCGACATTTTATTTACCTGTTTAGTTGAGTGTTTTATATCAGTGCGTTAAAACCAGATTCTGGCTCCCGCCAGGAATACTACCTGATGGTCTTTCTCACCTTCTCTTTTCGCCATATCGGATGTTTTCCCGTAAAGTTGATTCCAGGAAACGCCTATATAGGGTGCAAACTCACGGCGTATTTCATAGCGCAGCCGGAGCCCCAGCTCTGTGTCAGTCAGTCCCCTGCCGCGACCCCGCGATTCATCATCCTGACTGTAGAAATTCACCTCATAGGATGGCTGGAGTATGAGCCGGTTAGTCAGTAAAACGTCGTATTCTCCTCCCAGACGAAGGGCTGCTTTTCCGCCATTACTGACAAAACCCGTAATTTCAGACTCAAAATTATAGAGTGCCAGCCCCTGAAAACCGACAGCAGCCCAGGTCCGGGCAGAAGCAGGTCTGAAATCCTGCCTGACACCCGCAACCAAATCCCACCATGGGCCAACCGCATGTCCCCAGAGTAACTGCGCTTCAGCCGCCTCCGTTTCCCCATTGCTTCGTTCACCTTCACTCTTTAGCCAAATCCGATCTGTGTCGCCTCCAATCCAGCTGTTAACACTCCAGCTGAAATTGTTGGTGTTATCCGACCGTTGCCATTCCAGTTGATCCAGCAGAACCAGATAATTAATCGCACTGTCGTGAATCGCATGCCCCTGTAAATTGCCGAATGCAGCCTTCCGGTCGGCATCGGTAACAGGCGGAATTGGCGTTCTGCTCTCAGTTACAATGGGCTCCATTGACGTCATCTCAGTGAAATTCTCATCTGCTGGCATCTGCATGGCAGACATGTCGTGCCCGGCGTGGGGATCTGCAGAGACGGAGCCCGCCGCAATAGAAAGCTGTGAGGTAAACAAACCGGCGACCAGAACAGGTATGGCCTTCAAATTTCTCTTCATTCGCATCATTCCTCCACCCGGACTTCACGAAACATTCCCATTTCCATGTGATAGAGCAAATGGCAGTGATACGCCCAGCGGCCAAGCGCATCTGCTGTCACTCTGTAACTGCGTTTTGTACCAGGGGGAACATCTATTGTGTGTTTACGAACCATGAAATTACCGTTTTCATCTTCCAGATCGCTCCACATACCATGCAGGTGAATGGGGTGAGTCATCATGGTATCGTTGATCAGCGTGATCCTGAGCCGCTCACCGTATTTCAGCAGCACCGGTGCGGCATCTGAAAACTTGATTCCGTTAAATGACCAGGCAAACTTTTCCATGTGGCCGGTTAAATGCAGTTCTATGGTACGGCCAGGTTCACGTCCGTCAGGATCCTCAAAGCGGCTTTTCAAATCCGCGTACGTGAGAACCTTTCTTCCGTTATTTCGAAGACCAATACCCGGATCATTTAATTTCGGAGAGACGCTCATCGCCTGCATATCAACCAGTGGGTTATCCGTTTCTGACGCAGGATGACTTTGCATACCCGGCATTCCGGCCATCCGGGAATGATCCATACCGGCCATGCTGCTGTGATCCATGGGCGCGGAGGATGTCCCGCTATCCGGAAGGTCAGCACCGTCCATAGACATCATCTCTCCGCTGTTACCCATGCCTCCCATCTGGCTGTGGTCCATTCCTGCCATATCATGTCCCATTCCCCCCATACCCATATCTTCCATGGTCAACAGAGGACGGGGATCGAGGGGGGGAACGGCAGCACTTAACCCCTCTCTCGTGGCCAGTGTCCCTCGAGCGTAACCGGTCCTGTCCATGGATTGTGCGAAGATGGTATAGGCCTCACCCTGAGGCTCCACAATGACATCATAGGTTTCGGCAACGGCAATCCTGAATTCGTCAACGGTAACCGGGTTTACATACTGGCCATCTGCAGCCACGACCGTCATTTTCAGCCCGGGGATACGGATATCGAAATAGGTCATTGCCGAGCCGTTGATAAACCGTAAGCGTATCTTTTCACCGGGACGGAACAGTCCGGTCCAGTTTTTCAGCGGGGCCTGCCCGTTCATGAGATAGGTGTAGGTGTAGCCACTGACATCCGCGAGGTCAGTCGGATTCATTTTCATTTCAGCCCACATTTTCCGATCGGCAATGGTGGCTGACAGCCCCCTGGTATTCACGTCGCGGAAAAAAGAGCCAACGGTTGGTTTATTGAAATTGTAGTAATCCGACTGTTTTTTTAATTTTTTCAGCAGGCTGTGAGGATTTTCATCGGTCCAGTCAGACAACATGACCACATGCTCACGATCGTAAGTAAACGGTTCTGGCTCCCCGGCATCGATGATAATGGCACCGTATACCCCCTCCTGTTCCTGCAGACCGGAATGGCTGTGGTACCAGTAAGTCCCGTTCTGCTTAACCTTAAAGGTGTAAACGTAGGTATCATCAGGCTCTATGCCCATAAAACTCAGCCCCGGAACACCATCCATATTGGCCGGAAGAATAATGCCGTGCCAGTGAATGGACGTCTGTTCATTAAGACGGTTTTTGACCTTCAGGGTAATGGTGTCACCTTCTTTCCAGCGAAGAACGGGCCCCGGCAGGCCTCCATTGATTGTTTTGGCCTGACGCTCACTGCCCGTGATATTGACGGCCGTTTCACCAATGGTCAGGTCAAACTGAGTACCCTGCAGGGATGCGGCAACTGGCAGGCTCAGACTGGAACGCGCATTGAAACTCCATACGCCAAGACTTCCGGCTACGCCAGAGAGGGTTAACCCCTTCAGGAAAGTTCGTCGAGACGTTTTCAACAGCATGCGCATTCCCTTATTTAAAGTATGGTTACTGACAGAATTCGAGAACCGATTTAAATTAAATTACTGGTTCATCCACTTACAATGAAATGAATCTAGCACACCTTAAGAAACAAATTCATTACAATCGTGTAATGTACATAGCTGTATTACATTTACGTCATCTTCCCCACAGGTTGATTATTTTTATATATGATCATAAGGACATCTTTTATGTACCTCAGAAGGTAATTACACATGAATATATTAATCACGACCACTGCGTTTACAGCTTTATTTTGTGGGGCAGCTTTTGCTCAGTCCAGTGATATTGCCCATGAAGCACATCGATTTGTTAATAATGCCTCAGCCGTCAGTCATGTGAATTCCTCGACGCATGAAAACTTACCGGACAGGGTTAATAAAAACAACACGCCCTCATTCTCTGAAATGAATGAACATGAAAGGGCCATTGTTGCTCATTCATTTATGAACAACAGCGCGTCCTATGCGCATCAGAAAATGATTGAGGAACATAAAAAAATGCTGTCCGGCAGTGATGCAAATTCAAAGACCTCGTCTTCTTCTTTTAACGAACTGAATGCCGGAGAAAAAGCCGCTCTCGTGCATGAGCAGGTCAATAATGCCGGTGCGGAAGCACATCAGACGCAGGCAAGAAAGCTTCGCGGGCTGTATTCGACCAGGTAACTGCAGGCGGGTTAGTGCTTAGCGTCAGGTGCGCAGCAGGGCTTTACTGACGGGTTACGTAGCAGGACATGAGCCCCATATTGCTCTGCCGTAACCTGTTTCAGTCCCGTTAATCATCACCGTCGGGCTGGTCATACAGTTCCCAGAGCTTCAGGAGCAAACGGGAAACAAGATATGTTACAAAAATGACGACCATCAACGGTGCTCCCGATTAACTGACAGATGACACGCCTCCTGAAAACCCCTAGCATACGCCGCAGTGTTCATGCTAACGGCGAATTCCAGTAAATGTATTCTACCGATGTCGTAAAAGAAAATGCCTACCTTTCAGCCACCCGCTCGGGGCTGGAATCGAACGAGATCGCTACTCTTCAGCGCTCCTTGCCTTCCCGGTTTAATCTGCGGCATTTGAAAAAAAATGAATCATTAAAACTCGTACTGCAAAAGAAAGCGGGAAAATCACGTGTCGTGGCCTATAAATTTACGTCCGGTTCATTTAATTACACGGCGTATCGTATATCAGATAAAAAGTTCTATAACCTTTCCGATACTTCCGGGAAAGGCAGTCTCGATTATCCGTTACCGGCCACAGCAAGACTCAGTTCGCCTTTCAATCCTGCAAGACTTAACCCGGTATCGGGAAAAGTGAGTCCCCATAATGGCATTGATTATTCCATGCCCATGAACACGAAAATAGTCAGCGTCATCGACGGAAAAATCACCCGGGCCGAATACAACAGTACCATGGGATATTTTGTTGAAGTAACGGGAAAAGCCGGTGTTAAAACTCGCTATCTCCACCTCAATAAAATACTCGTTACTAAAGGGGCCAGGGTTACACGGGGAGGTGCTATTGCGTTATCCGGTAACAGCGGACGTTCATCCGGTCCTCATCTGCATTACGAGCTGGTCATCAATAACAACCCTGTTAACTCTCTGGCGTTCCGGGCAGCGGCACCCGCTGATAACAAACTCGAACAGCATGCCTTTGCGCATGCCAGAGACTACGAACGATACCTGGACTGATAACGGGACCGCGACGCGGCCCCGTCTGCCGGATTAATTTTTTTTATCGTTTTCACTTCCGTGATGTTGATGATCTCCATGCCCTCCGTGGCCGTGGAAAAGATGCATTAGCGGGCAGACCAGCAATAACAGATATGGCCAGTAACCTGCCACATGTGACCAGTGTTCGCGCAGGAGGGCAAATGCCGCGATCGCGGCGACAGCAATAAGCGCATAGGTGGTACTTTTCATACTGGACTCCTTCTGTTCGTAACTGACCCTTCACTCAGTGTTATTTCCCGAGCCTGACACTTTTCAGACGCAACGCATTCACAATGACGCTGACGGAGGAAAGAGCCATGGCCGCCGCCGCAATAACTGGCGACAGCAGTATTCCATACACAGGATAAAGCAGACCTGCAGCCACAGGCACGCCAAGTGCGTTGTAGATAAATGCAAAAAACAGATTCTGACGGATATTTTTCATGGTGATCTCTGACAGATGACGGGCCCTGTTCAGTATCATCAAGTCGCCTTTGAGAAGGGTGACTCCGGCACTTTCAATTGCCACATCTGTACCCGTTCCCATGGCTATACCCACGTCAGCCGCTGCCAGCGCCGGGGCATCATTCACACCGTCTCCGGCCATCGCAACCACATGGCCAGACTCTTTCAGTCGGGTTATCACTGCTTTTTTGCCATCCGGCAGAATTCCGGCTTCAACCTCATCTATTCCCAGTTTCCGTGCGACTGCTTCAGCAGTAAGCTGGTTATCCCCGGTGAGCATAACGATGCGGATCCCCGCCTGACGCAAAGCTTTAAGCGCATCCGGCGTGGTTGTTTTCACGGGATCCGAGATAGCTATCAGGCCTGCAAGGTCCCCGTCTGTGGCCACATAGATAACGGTAGCGCCTTCCATCCGCAACGTATCCGCAACGGCCTTTTGATTATCAATAACTATACTGTTTTCCTGCATAGCCAGTTCATTACCAATAACAACCCGTTGACCTTCGACATCGCCTGAGACACCTTTACCCGACGGTGCATCGAAATGAGTGACTGCGGGTATTGCGATCCCCTTTTCCTGTGCTGCTTTAACTACTGCCATACCCAGCGGATGCTGCGAGCCTTTTTCCACTGCGGCTGTTACACGCAAAAGAGATGTTTCCCCACCCGGATTGAGACTGATAATCCCTGTCACCGTAGGCGAACCTTCCGTGAGCGTGCCTGTTTTGTCGACAACCAGCGTGTCCACTTTTTCAAGACGCTCAAGGGCTTCGGCATTCCTGATTAACACCCCGGCCTGGGCTCCTTTGCCCACCCCCACCATTATCGACATCGGCGTGGCCAGCCCCAGCGCGCAGGGACAGGCAATAATCAGGACCGACACAGCCGCAATGAGACCGTGCGCCATCCTGGGCTCGGGCCCCCAGACAGACCAGATCACGAAAGCAACAACCGCGATAAGTATCACCAGAGGAACAAACCAGCCTGAAACGCTGTCAGCCATTCTCTGGATGGGGGCACGCGAACGCTGTGCATCAGCGACCATCTGAACAATTCGTGAGAGCATTGTTTCATCACCGACTTTCTCTGCACGGATGATGAGACTCCCTGTCTGATTAATGGTCCCCCCGATGACAGGGTCACCCTCCGTTTTGGTAACCGGCATAGATTCCCCGGTCACCATCGATTCATCAACGGTTGTTTTGCCTTCGATCACGATACCGTCGACCGGAATACTCTCTCCAGGTCTGATGCGGAGCTTATCGCCAGGCAGGACATCTTCCGCATTAATATCCGTTTCATGACCGTCATGATCCAGCCGTCTGGCGGTTTTGGGGGCAAGGTTCAGAAGCGCAGTAATGGCGCCTGAGGTTTGTTCCCGTGCCCGCAGCTCAAGAACCTGTCCCAGCAGAACAAGCACCGTAATAACTGCTGCGGCTTCAAAATAAACGGCCACCAGGCCATCCATGTTTCTGAACGATGCAGGAAACCAGGAGGGGAAGACGGTTGCAATGACGCTGTAAACCCAGGCTACGCCGGTCCCCATTGCAACAAGGGTAAACATATTCAGGGAGCGGTTACGTAACGACATTCCGGCCCGGGCGAAGAATGGCCAGCCACACCACAACACGACAGGGGAGGCCAGAAGCAGCTGCAGCCATGTGTTGTACTGTGGCGGTACTGTATTCCTCAACTCGGGAAACAGATGAGATCCCATTTCGAGTACCAGAACCGGAAACGCCAGCAACAACCCCAGCCAGAAGCGTCTTGTCATGTCGTGAAGTTCATCACTCGGCCCCGTGGATGCCGTAGCTACGAGCGGCTCCAGTGCCATTCCACAGACAGGACAGCTTCCGGGACCACTGCGGCGTATCTCCGGGTGCATCGGACATGTCCACACACCTTCAGAATTCTCTTTTTCCGCCTGGTGGTGAGGCTGTTTTATCTGATCAGGGCTGACTTCGTGATGATCGTGGTGATGGTGATGGGAATGTTCACTGGCATCTTCGGTAAGATAACGATCGGGATGGGCTTTAAATTTACTCTCACAGCTGGCGGAGCAGAAATAAAGTTGGTGGTCCTGGTATCGAATGCTGCTGTGCGCCCTGTCGGGCAGGATGGCCATCCCGCACACGGGATCTCTCACCTTATGCAATACGTGGCCCTCGTCCGGGGATAATGTCTGCTCAGAAGCAGTCTGGTTGTTGTGTTGCACTGCATTGTCATTTTTCACAGTAACTCTCCTTATGCATACCGAAGCATCTTCTGTCTTCAGGGTATGTCATGGATGCGATTACCACGAATATCGCCGGCACAGGAGTGCCTGCTACCGGCGTCCCGTTATCAGCCGTTCCGCTGACTATTCGATTCGCTGGAAGACTTTTTTACTTCCATCCGGTGAGAATGCGATAACATCGTAAGCCTCTTTTCGGGCTCCCATCTCCATTCCAGGACTTCCTGCTGGCATACCGGGGGTGGCGAGACCGTATATACCTGAACCAGACTGCATTGCCTTATGTATCGTTGTCGCAGGCACATGGCCTTCAATGATCAAATTACCGGCAACCGCGGTATGACAACTTCGCAGTCCTGCAGGAATAGCATGCTTTTCTTTCAGGGCTGACAGCGCCTGATCATTCATGACGTGAGTTCGTACTTCAAACCCGTCTTTTTCCATCGCTTTGCCCCACAGGGAACAACAGCCACAGTTTTCAGATTTGTACATATCAATCACTTTTTCACTCGCCATCGCGGGCAGTGAAAGGCCGAGAGCCAGCGCCATCAGAACCACTTTTTTCATACTCACCTCTGTATATTATCGATTTAAACCCTGACGTCAGGGTGAATCAGTAAAGAAGGACACCCACAGGGGTGCCCTTTCAGGTTCAGGACACGCTTTTTTTATGTCTGCGCAGCCAGATTAATTTGTAGGCGGCAGGAATAATGAACAGGGACAGCAGCGGAGCCGTGATCATCCCACCAATCATGGGTGCCGCGATACGGCTCATGACTTCTGAACCTGCACCGGTTCCCCAGAGTATTGGCAGCAGACCCGCAATGATCACCGCCACGGTCATGGCTTTCGGCCGGACACGCAGTACGGCACCATGATAGAGGGCTTCATCAAGGCCTTCCGGTGTGAACGTCTCTTTACGGGACAATTCCGGGTGCGCTTCAATGGCATGACGCAGATACATCAGCATGACCACGCCAAACTCTGCTGCCACCCCGGCCAGAGCGATAAACCCCGTTCCGGTTGCGACAGACATATGGAAGCCCTGCCAGTACAGGAACCATATCCCGCCAACCAGGGCGAACGGCAGGCTCATCAGGATCAGCAGGGCTTCATCAACCCGGCGGAATGCCAGATACAACAGGATGAAGATGATCATCACCGTCATCGGCACCATCAGCTTCAGTTTCTTGTTGGCATGCTCAAGCAGTTCAAACTGTCCGGAGAATGACACGCTGGTACCCGGTCTCAGTTTCACTTTCTGACTGATCGCCGTTTTAATGTCATTAACCACCGACACCATATCCCTGCCGCGCGCGTCAATGTAAATCCAGCTGGCTGGACGGGCATTTTCCGTTTTCAGCATAGTCGGCCCGGAAACGACCTTAATATCCGCAACATCGCCCAGCGTGATCTGCTGCTTCATCGGGGTCAGGATCGGCATCTGTTTCAGGGCCTGCGGGCTGTTCCGGTAATCCTGCGGATAGCGGATATTAATCGGGTACCGGGCCACGCCTTCAACCGTTTCCCCTACCGTCGCGCCGCCGATGGCTGATGAGATGAACAGCTGCACATCGCCCACCGTCATTCCGTAGCGGGAGGCTTTTTCCCGGTTGATATCCACATCAATGTAGCGCCCGCCTTCCAGTCGCTCTGCGAGAGCAGACACTACGCCGGGTACGGTTTTGGCGACCGCTTCGATACTCTGCGCCGTTGCATCGATATCGGACAGAACCGTTCCGGACACCTTGATACCTATCGGGCTTTTGATCCCGGTTGAGAGCATATCAATACGGTTACGGATTGGCGGCACCCAGAGGTTTGCCAGCCCCGGTAAACGGACGGTCCTGTCGAGTTCTTCAATAATCTTGTCAATCGTCATGCCTGGACGCCACTGATCCTCAGGTTTGAGCTGGATCGTGGTTTCAACCATTTCGAGCGGTGCGGAATCCGTGGCGGTCTCTGCTTTACCGGTCTTGCCAAATACAGAGGCCACTTCAGGAACGCTTTTGATTAACTTGTCCGTCGTCTGCAGGAGCGCTGCAGCTTCAGCCGGAGAGACACCCGGCAGGGTCGACGGCATATACAACAGGTCGCCCTCGTTAATCTTCGGCAGAAACTCACCGCCCACCTGGCTCAGCGGCCAGATAACGGTGAAAATGGACAAGGCCGCAACCAGCAGGGTTGTTTTTGGCCAGTGGAGAACCCGCAACAGCAATGGATGATACGCTTTGATCAGTACCCGGTTCAGGGGGTTACTGGTCTCTGCAGGAATTTTCCCCCGGATCCAGAATCCCATCAGAATCGGAATGACGATGATGGCCAGCGCGGCCGCGCCCGCCATGGAGTACGTTTTCGTGAATGCCAGCGGGCCAAACAGACGTCCTTCCTGACCTTCCAGGGTAAAGATAGGAATAAAGGACAGGGTGATGATCAGCAGGCTGATAAACAGTGCGGGTCCCACTTCAACGGAGGCATCGGTAATCACCTTCCAGCGGGTGGCGTTGTCAATCTGCTCACCCGGATGCTGATGATCCCACTCCTCAAGCCGCTTATGCGCATTCTCAATCATCACAATGGCGGCATCCACCATCGCACCGACGGCAATCGCTATCCCTCCCAGCGACATGATATTGGCGTTCAGTCCCTGGAAGTGCATGACGATAAAGGCGATACACAGACCAAGCGGCAGAGAGATAATCGCCACCAGGGCAGAACGTACGTGCCACAGGAACAGGGCACAGACGATGGCCACCACGATAAACTCTTCCAGAAGTTTGGAACTGAGGTTATCAATCGCCCGGTCGATGAGCTGGCTGCGATCGTAGGTGGTCACGATTTCAACGCCTTCCGGCAGGCTGGCCTTCAGCGTCTCAAGTTTATCCCTCACTGCCGTGATAACGTCGCGTGCATTTTTACCCGACCGCAGGATCACCACGCCGCCAGCGACTTCGCCCTGGCCGTTCAGCTCGGCAATACCACGCCGCATTTCAGGCCCGGTCTGCACGCGGGCAACATCCCGCAGATAAACCGGCACGCCGTTCTCGCCTGTTTTCAGGACGATGTTATTAAAATCATCAATGCTCTGAAGATAACCGCTGGCACGGACCATATACTCAGCTTCGGCCATTTCAACGGATGAGCCACCGGCCTCCTGGTTAGACGATTCAAGGGCCTGTTTCACTTCGGGCAGGCTGATACCATACTGAGACAATTTTACCGGATTGACCTGAATCTGGTACTGTTTCACCACGCCGCCAACCGAAGCGACCTCAGCCACGTTCGGGATGGTTTTCAGCTCAAATTTCAGGAACCAGTCCTGCAGAGAACGCAGTTCTGAAAGGTCGTGTTTTCCGCTGCGATCGACAAGGGCATATTCAAATATCCAGCCCACCCCCGTGGCGTCCGGACCGATTTCAGAACTCACACCGGCGGGCAGTTTTCCCTGTACCTGGTTCAGGTACTCCAGCACGCGGGAACGGGCCCAGTACAGATCGGTGCCGTCTTCAAAAATGACATACACATACGAATCACCGAACTGTGAAAAACCACGCACGGTTTTTGCGCCAGGCACGGACAGCATGGTGGTGGTAAGTGGATAGGTGACCTGGTTTTCTACAATCTGCGGGGCCTGGCCGGGATAGCTGGTTTTGATAATGACCTGCACATCTGACAGGTCAGGCAAGGCATCGACAGGCGTGTTAATAATCGTCCATGTGCCCCAGATGCTGAGAAACAGGGCCCCCATCATGACCAGGAAACGGTTGGCGACAGAGCGCCGGATAATCCATTCAATCATCGTCGTCTCCTCAGTGCCCTGAATGCATATTTACAGGCTGGTCAGACATTGCTGGCATACTGCTTTCTGTTTTTTCAGGGTGGCGCATACGTTCCAGTGCGCCCGTAATATTGGCTTCAGAGTCAATGAGGAACAGGCCACTGACCACCACGGTATCGCCTTCATTCAGGCCGGAGCCGATGCCGGACTGTTGCTGTGACTCATGCAGAACGTGGATCTGTTTCGGCACAAACTTGCCTTCATCATCAACAGTAATCACGCGCTGTTCTTTGCCGGTATCGATAACGGCCTGGCTTGGTATCAGCAGCATCTCCTGGCTTCTGGTATTCAGTTTCAGATAGGCATTCATGCCCGGCTTGAGAAACTCATCCTTATTAGAAACCTGGAGACGGACCTGAAGCGTACGGGTTGTCTGATCCACGCTGGGAAGAATATTCCATTTTTCGACATGGAATGTTTTATCCGGATAAGCCGGTACCGAAATTTCAAACTGCGACGTATCTTTCAGCAGATAGGCGATAGATTCTGGCACTGCAGCGCTGATCCAGACCGGGTCCATTCCCTGAATCTGAGCCACCACCTTATCTTTCGAAATATTCATGCCGGTGCGCAGGTCAAATGCAGTAATGACACCATCAATAGGTGCTTTAATGGTAAAACGGGTCTGAATGCTCCGGGTAGAACGCAGTCTCTGAATATCCTCTTCCGGCATACCTGCCAGGCGAAGCCGTTCCAGAACGCCTTTAATTTGCGTGGAAGTACCACCGGTGCTGGATAACAGAAGGAATTCACTCTGTGCTTCCACCCAGTCCGGAATGGTAATATCGATAAGTGGCGTCCCCTTCTTCACATGATCGCCAATCGTCATGGGGTAGACTTTTTCGACAAACCCGTCAGAACGCGCCTGCACAATAACAAACTGATACTCGTTATAGCTGACATTAGCCGGGATTGTCTGAGAATAATTCAGCATTCCTCGCGTGACTTTTTGCGTTTTTAATCCCAGATTCTGAACCTGGGTTGGGTCGATACGGATCCCGCCACTGCTTTTATCGCCACTGTCATCAGCATATTTTGGCACCAGGTCCATATCCATAAAGGGCGATTTTCCGGGTTTATCAAATTTGGTATCCGGTTTCATTGGGTCATACCAGAAAAGCACCTTTCGTTCCGGTGCCTTTTGTTCTGTTTTTTCAGTCTTTTGTGCTGAGTTTACATACTGCCAGGCAGTAACCGATATCAGCCCCCCTGCTATGAGGCTGCTGATAATTATTGCAGCATATTTTATCTTTAAAGAAGCCATACAATTTTCCGCTAAAAAATCAAAACACCTGGCATATGCGCCTGACGGTTAACTCACACATATACCTATGTGAATGTACAGGCGCACAGGATGTAATCGCTCCGGACAGCCAATCAGGACTGCGTCACGTTAATGCTTTTGAGTAAGGAGATATTGCCCTGCTGAATAAACGAGAAATCGACATGGTTGCCTGTTTTCAGGGCATTAATAGCATCGTCTGCATTAACAAAAGTAAAGCGCATGGTCATTGCAGGCCAGCCCACCGCTGGAATTGCTTCATGCGAAATGGTGATTTTCTTAGTATTCATATCAATGTCTTTAACGACACCGGTGCCCTTGATAACTTGCTGTACCGAAGCATCACTGGCAGTATTCATATCGCCATGCTGATGTGTTTCAGCATGAAGACCGGCAGAAAACATGACAGAGAAGGCACCAAATAAAACGGCTTTAAGTGAATTACGCATTTTAATTTCCTGATTAATTAAATAAATTTACTCTACCCAACCGCCACCCAGCGCGGTAAACAGATTAATTTCGTTAACCTGCCGGGAATAGGTAAGATCGAGAATGGTTTGCTGGGTAGCGAAGAGGGAACGTTCTGCATCCAGCACTTCGATGTAACTGACAGCACCACTTGCATACAATCCTCTGGCACGCTGGAGAGTTATCTGAAGTGAATCAAGATAACGCTGCTGTGACTCAAGTTGCTGGCTAAGGCTGTCGCGCAGCGCAAGCGTGTCGGAAACATCCTTAAAGGCTGACTGAATTTTTTGTTCGTAATTAACCACCGACTGTTGCTGGCGAATTTCAGCCAGCTTCAGATTGGCTTTATTCCTGCCAGCATTAAATATAGGAATTTCAATTTTAGGGATAAAATTCCACATTCCACTTCCTGACGTAAACAGGCTGGACAGCTCCGTACTGCTTGCGGAAAGACCACTGGTCAGGGTAATTGAGGGGAAAAAGGCCGCTCGCGCTGCGCCAATATTGGCATCAGCCGCTTTCAGCTGATATTCCGCTTCCATAATATCCGGTCGCTGCAGCAAAATTTGTGAAGACAGATTTGGTGGCAATTTTACTGGGGCTATCTCCCCGCCTTTCATCCCTTTTTCTGACGGAAGTGCGCGGTACGTTCCCAGCACCAGTTGCAGGGCATTGTTTGCCTGAGCCAGATCGCCTTCTCGTTTGGCTATTTCGGCGCGGGTACTTTCGATTTGTCCTCGCGCCTGTTCAAGTGCCAGAACGTTCGTACTCCCGGTCACGAGCTGCTGCTCAACGAAAGCATAGGACTGTTGATAATTTTTCAGCGTTTCCCGCGCAATACGAAGTTGTTCGTACGCCAGTTGCTGGCTGAAATAGCTTTGTGAAACGTTGGATACCAGCAGGATGTGTACGGCCCGACGGGCTTCTTCGCTGGCAAAGTAGTTCTGGCGATCAGCATCACTCATGTTCTTAAGTTTGCCGAAAAAATCGAGCTCATAGCTGAGCTCCAGTCTCGCGTCGTACTCCTGTGTGGTCGGCTTGTCACCTTTCAGACCACCGCTGTATGTTATCCCGGATGAGGCATTCAGCTGGGGATAACGATCTGCATCCGTGACGTTGAACTGGGCTCGGGCCTCTTCAACCTTCAGGGCAGCCATTCTCAAATCACGGTTATTAGTCAGAGCTTCACCGATCAACCGGGTAACCTGGGGATCGACAAAAAAGTTACGCCAGCCCGTATCCTGATAGCCATTTACCGCTGGCGTCAGGCTGTTATGGGACAGTGAAAACTGCTGGGGTACCGGTGCTGCGGGCCGCTGATATTCAGGCGCAAGCGACACGCAGCCTGCCAGGATGAATATCGTGCTAATGCTGAGTAATTTTAATTTGAACATAACGCTTCTCGTCCAGGCAGACCTGGTAAATGGTTCAAATGAAGTCCAGAGTATTGATAGGGGTACTTTACCTAACGCTCTCTGTTTGCCGGGTGACAGGATAATGACAATGTTGTCATTTTTGCTGTAATCCGTTGATAACGATCGTGGGCGCAATAGAATGACATTAGCAGCCAGCCGGGGAGCAAGATGAAAATATTGATCGTCGAAGACGAAATTAAAACAGGTGAATATCTCAGCAAAGGGCTTACAGAGGCAGGGTTCGTAGTGGATCACGCTGATAATGGTCTTACCGGATATCATCTCGCCATGACAGCCGAGTATGATTTAGTCATTCTGGATATCATGCTACCTGATGTGAACGGCTGGGATATCATCCGCATGCTGCGCACTGCCGGAAAGGGTATGCCGGTCTTACTGCTGACAGCCCTCGGCACGATCGAACATAGGGTCAAAGGACTGGAACTGGGTGCGGACGATTATCTGGTTAAACCCTTTGCGTTTGCCGAACTGCTCGCCCGGGTGAGAACCCTTCTGAGGCGGGGAAACACGATGATCACGGAAAGCCAGTTTAAGGTGGCTGACCTCTCGATTGATCTCGTATCCAGAAAAGTCAGTCGCGCCGGAAACCGCATTGTGCTCACCAGTAAAGAGTTCAGCCTGCTGGAATTCTTCATTCGCCATCAGGGAGAGGTTCTTCCCCGCTCCCTGATTGCCTCTCAGGTCTGGGACATGAATTTTGACAGCGACACTAATGCGATCGATGTCGCAGTAAAGCGACTCCGCGCTAAAATAGACAACGATTACGAGACAAAGCTGATCCAGACAGTCCGGGGCGTGGGCTACATGCTGGAGGTCCCGGATGCATAGCAAACCTTCCAGACGCCCTTTCTCACTCGCTCTGCGGCTGACCTTTTTTATCAGCCTGTCCACGATACTGGCTTTTATCGCATTCACCTGGTTTATGCTGCATTCTGTTGAAAATCATTTTGCCGAGCAGGATGTCAGCGATCTTCAACAAATCAGCACCACACTGAACCGTATACTGCAGTCCCCGGTGGATCCGGATGATAAAAAAATAAGCAAAATAAAGGAATCAATTGCCAGCTACCGCAACGTTGCCCTTTTGCTCCTCAATCCCAGGGGGGAAGTGCTCTTTAGCTCAGCTCAGGGGGCGGCACTACGCCCGGCAGTGAATTCAGCAGATTTTAGCGAGCACAGCCGCGCACGGGATGTCTTTCTCTGGACGGTGGAGGAGCCTGCGGGACCGATGGATACCGGGTCCGAAATGAAGATGGAAACATACAGGATTATCGCCTCCTCTGGTCAGGCGATATTTCAGGGCAAACAGCAGAACTATGTCATGCTGACTGGCCTATCCATTAATTTCCATCTCCATTACCTCGATGCGCTGAAAAAGAACCTGATTGCGATTGCCGTCGTGATAAGCCTGTTGATTGTTCTGATCATTCGAATCGCTGTCCGTCAGGGGCACCTGCCCCTTCGTAATGTCAGCAATGCCATTAAAAACATCACCTCCGAGAATCTTGATGCGCGACTGGAACCGACACGCGTTCCCATTGAGCTGGAGCAACTGGTTATCTCGTTCAATCATATGATTGGAAAGATTGAGGATGTCTTTACCCGCCAGGCCAATTTCTCTGCCGATATCGCGCATGAGATCAGAACGCCCATCACCAATCTGGTGACGCAGACTGAAATCGCACTGAGTCAGGATCGAACACAGAGGGAACTTGAGGATGTCCTCTATTCCAGTCTTGAAGAGTATAACCGGATGACCAAAATGGTCAGCGATATGCTGTTCCTGGCACAGGCAGATAATAATCAGCTGATACCTGACAGGGTCATGTTTGACCTCAGAGCGGAAGTCATGAAAGTCTTCGAGTTTTTCGAAGCCTGGGCCGAAGAACGCAATATCACGCTCAAATTTAACGGGATGCCCTGCCTGGTTGAGGGAGATCCACAAATGTTCAGAAGGGCGATCAATAATCTGTTATCCAATGCCCTGCGTTATACCCCGGAGGGACAGGCAATCACCGTCTCAATAAGAGAGCAGGAGAGCTTTTTTGACCTTGTGATTGAAAATCCGGGGAAACCAATCCCTGAAGAGCATTTATCAAGGTTGTTTGACCGTTTTTATCGGGTGGATCCGTCCAGACAACGAAAAGGAGAAGGCAGCGGCATCGGCCTTGCGATTGTGAAGTCAATCGTGGAAGCACATCACGGAAGAGTGCAGGTGGAATCGGACGTACACTCAACGCGTTTTATCTTATCCGTGCCCAGACTGGAGAAAATGATTCCGGACACCCAGTGCTGGGAATAAAGATTTAAATGACAAAGATGTCATTAGCCTGTCATGCAGCAAACAGAAGCCATTCGATATAATTAGTGCAACTTATCAGGAAGGCTGGATTGCTTTATCAATATCCGGCGTCAGTGGACGCCAGGAAATGAATATCCAGTCCCCTCCCGGAGAAATAAACACTTCCGAACCTGTTTCAGTTATGGAACTGAAAACACCGGTTGTACTCCCCCGGACATCACTAATTAAGAAATGGAGAGTTATCATGAAAAATATCGTATTAGCATCCTTGCTGGGCTTTGGCTTAATTTCTTCGGCCTGGGCCACTGAAACCGTGAATATCCATGAGCGGGTCAACAATGCACAGGCACCTGCTCACCAGATGCAGTCTGCTGCGGCTCCTGTCGGGATCCAGGGGACTGCACCTCGTATGGCCGGTATGGACCAGCATGAACAGGCCATTATTGCTCATGAAACCATGACGAACGGGTCGGCGGATGCGCACCAGAAAATGGTGGAAAGTCATCAGAGGATGATGGGAAGTCAGACCGTTTCCCCTACCGGGCCGTCGAAGTCATTAGCGGCAATGAATGAGCATGAAAGAGCTGCAGTTGCCCATGAATTTATGAATAACGGTCAGTCTGGCCCACATCAGGCCATGGCCGAAGCGCATCGTCGCATGCTCAGTGCAGGCTGACGGCGAGGGAAGTATCTGTGCTGTCCTTATTTCCTTGATAGATTTTTCCGTAACCGGATATATGGCAACATCTTTGCCCCCTACAGGGGGCATTTTTATCAGATTCTGCTACAGTTAACGGGCATCAACGCTAAAAGGATATTTTTTATGAAAGCCAGAAACACTTTATTTGCAGTATTAATGTTATCCCTGCCAGCGATTTCAGCAGAACATTCAGAAATGAAAATGACTGATATGTCTACCTCGGCTTCGTCACAGGAATATATGGCTGGCATGAAAGACATGCATGACAAAATGATGGCTGCCGTAAATGAGTCCGATCCCGACAAGGCTTTTGCGAAAGGCATGGTAGCGCACCATGAAGGGGCAATAGCAATGGCTGAGACCGAGCTCAAATACGGAAAAGATCCGAAAATGAGAAAGCTCGCGCAGGACATCATTAAAGCTCAAAAAGGTGAAATTGAGCAGATGAATAAATGGCTTGATAGTCAAAAGTAAACATTGTAGAAATGTCACGACAAGCGTGATTTTACATCGTTCCTGGGCGCGGGAGTCGGTTAATCTTTATATAATTCAAACCCGATTAATTTCGGGTTTTTACTACTCTGTACTCCGGTCCTTTGTTGAGGACCGGAATATATGCACCTGAGATGCTTATTTAATACATTATCTCGTCATGGATACAATGTCGCTCAGGATCTCAACCAGCTCGCTTCTCTCCTGCGTTCCGTCATGATAGGTTGATCTTGAGATGATTCTTTCTGATGTCATCTGAGGCCAGAATTTATCTAGTACATTATCGGGTTTCATTCCCACAGCCCGGCCGATTATTTTTTTAGCGTCACAGGTGTCCGTAAACGTGACGGCTACACCAGTAATTTCCTCGATAAGATCCGGGCACAGATAGTTTTCTATCTCACGTTTGCGCGTAGCGAAAAATACCTTACCGGCCTCCTCTACTTCTTTTTTACGCTTCTGGATGGACAGAACCTGTGCAGGGTCTCCCCCAATATCGGAGTCCAGAAATACGCACCAGGGAAGCCCCAGATCTTTGGCCAGATTCAATGTAACCCAGTGTTTGACGCTACCACACCCTCCTATGAGGACTGGCACTATTTTCACGTCCTCCAGAGAGGCTGGCAGCGCACCTGACTGTTTTAATGAACTGGCCGCATGCCTCAGGAAAGTAACATCCGACTTTCCCTCTACCAGAACAATCCCCTGCGCCCTTTCCATACCGGTCTCTGGCAGCACCCCCAGGCTTTCAGTGGCTTCCTTCAGCACTGCGTCATCCGGCATTTTTACTACGGGTTCACCCGCCTCATTTCGGGTAACATAACGTACGCCTTCGACAGGGATTAATCCGGCCAGCGCCGGGACATGGGTGGTGACGATAATCTGACGGTGCGGCTGGCCTGCCAGTGCCAGTAACGCTTTCATCAGCATCATCTGATAGTTCGGATGCTGTGACGTTTCAGGCTCCTCTATGGCATAAATCACATTTCTGGGCGTCCCCGCGACATTCTTTTCAGCCTCAGCCCGAAAAAAATTCAACAGGATAAGCCTCCTTATCCCGCTGCCGCGCTTATTGATGGGGATGCCATTTTCCCCGTCCAGGGTGAAATTGAAGGTCCACTTGGGTTTCTCCTTAAATCGTGGAGTCAGTTCACTGGCGAGTTCGGGGGCCATTTCACGTAATTTATCCAGCGTTCTCTGTGCGACATCCAGGACGCTGTCCTGAATCTCATTTTCCAGCGCTGTAATTTTGTCCTGCAGCGCAGCCTGAGCGTCTTTTACGGCCTGCTGTAAGGGGTTTTTAGCTTCGGAATCCCCGTCGCTGCTTTCCCTGTCGGCTTTGAAAATCGCATACGTGGGCAGCAAATCGAGGATCTTACCCCATAATGATTTTGTGTCGGTTCCGAACTCTTTATCGACATCCAGCATAATTTCCGAACAGGTATAGGGGGCTGCGGCTTCCCTGATGGCCTGACGCCATAACGATGCAGTGCGTTTATCCGCCACATTTTTTTCAACTTCTTTTCCCACCGCCTTGAGCTCAGAAATTTTCATGCCCAGTAAATTTCTCAGGGGCTCCTCATCCGGGTGGATGCAGCGGATGCAGGTCTGCTCCGGTTTTCCTGAGGTCGTTGCTTTAAACGTTTTGACGATTTCAAAATTGCCGTCCTCATTCAGCAGATGTTCTGAGGCGAGCGTGGTCTGCACCCTGTCGTCGATCATGATAAAATCGGGCAGGTCATCAAATTCACAGGCTATTTCAAAACGGCCGTCCCCTTCTCTTAGGCTGAAACAGTTCATGTCATTCTTGTCAGCCTTCATTCCTTCTGTTTCAAAAAAAATAGCCAGCGCTTCCAGAAGCGTTGATTTCCCAAAGTCATTACGACCGATAATACCCGTCATGCTTTCATCAATAATGATTTCAGTAGAGTTTCTGTAGCCTCTGAAGTTTTTCAGTTTTAATTTTCTGAGCCGCATATGAAGTCCTGTGTGTAAGAAAGCGTTTTGCTGCAACCTGAATACAAAATATATTTTCAAATGCCTGCCAACAAGCAGGGATAACCGTTATTCAGACTATCTTAACGACATTTCGGGATTATGATCTGGTCGCGCTTTCAGAACTTTACTGCCCCTCAAAACACCGGAAACTAACTTGTGGTTGGTTACATGGCAAAGTTAAAACTCCAGAATCACGGGTAATGATTTCAATGCTTATTATATTTTTTGGAATTGACTCATGAGCCTGTCTCTTATAAATGATAATAATAACCATTCTTTTATGCGTAATATTTGCTACTGACACTGATGAATTTAAAAGAAGATAGATTTTCATTTACGGATTATTTCCTAAATTCATCGATAATGTGATCGACATAAAATTTTCACTGAAGAATGAAGAGATAATTTAAGGCCGAGCGAAATAGCTCAAAATGGTGTATTTAACATAACAGAAGAAATGAAAGGCTCTATCGCAACCTGATACTTCAGGCCGCTAAGGGGTTAATCTTGTTGAAGAAAAATTAGACCGGGAAGCGCCAGGCGTCACCATTTCTCCCGCCTGGCTGGAAGTGAAGAATAATTGTGCATAGCTCCGTATTCGGGCTTTGCATCTGACAATGGTTCCCTGGATGAAAGTACGATCTCCACTCCAAGGACGCTGAACACCCTAAACAAACGCTCAAAACCCGCACTTGCAGGGTTGGCCTCTAGTCGGGCATAAGTTTGCTGTGTTATACCCAAACGTTCAGAAACATCTTTTTGCGTCAGTCCATTGGCTTTGCGAAAGCCGATTAAAACAGGACGTAACTGATTCAAAGTCTTCAAAGCGTATTGAGTGTTCATAAGTGACCTTCCGTATCGACGAGTTAACAAGCATAACGCAGGGATTTACAGCATATAGGCTGTAATGCTCATTAACAGACTATAGGCTGTAATACGAATCCTGCCAAGATGCGGCATCTTTCAAATACAAGGCCGTATTGGGTAAGCAGTACACCGTTATATAGCACCCCTTGCCCCTTTGCTGGAGAGGGACCCACGTGATCGCAGGTCTTTTAGACGTTGTTGCTAACCGGCATCATACACAGGTGGTAACCCCCAGGGAAACTCTATGAGTGATAATTTATTCCTGCCCCAGTCAAAATATAAAACCTTATCTAACTAGCTTTCTTAGTATTTTATAAATGAAGTGAAATTAGCGAAGAAGTTTTACATTGTAAAGTGAGCAAAAATATTTACCATTCAACTGGCAAAATTTACAATCTGCAGCCCTTAGCCTGAGAAAATGCACATTAACAGAATAATCATCAAGTCCGATAGAGGCATAACTTACGTCCTCAAAAATATCAGAAATAAATGAGTTGAAATTACAAAAATTAACTTCACTTAACATCTTGAACACCGCAGAAATATATCTATCATGCATTATCTTGACTTCGATAACCTTAGATAAACTTGAATGCGACTTACATTTGAAGAGATCAAAGAGAAAGTAAATCAGCATATTTTTATTGTCCGAAATCCATTTTAAAATTTTATTACGTGCACATGGTAATATATACACTGGATTTTTGAAAGGGTTTGAAACGTCAACCACAAGGGAACAATAACCATGAGGATTTATTCCACTTATAATTAAGTCACTAAGTCCTTTCACTGCATTCAAATAGTTATCAAAACAAACCTCATATAAACTGGTACTATGAACTGCACATTTAGATTCAAACAACCATCTATGACGCAGATAACCAATGCCTTTAGAGTGTATATCTTCAACAATACATTTGTGACAGTAACGAATGTTTGAGATGTTTACCAATGGATATGAATTAGTTATGTGAAAATTTTTCCGACAGGCATCTTCAACAGCGTTAAAATACCCGTAAACACCAGAAGATAACGACACTATATTGGAAGTTAGTATATAACCATTTCTAGTGGCAAGAATGTCATATATATCCTGCAAGCTATGCAATTTGTACATATCAATCAGTTCGAAACGAGGAAAGGCATCGTACCTTAGTGCGCCATGCTTTGATATTATGTTCCTGCAATTGGATAAGTTATACATTATCTGTGAACGCAGAAGAAAACTGTGCCACAATTCATTTTCGTAAACCATATAACTCCCTCTTATTTAATTAGTTCCATTTTTCTGAGAAGTATCATTGTCATTGGTAGTTTATCTCTGTATTTCAAAAGCCAGCCATGCCCTCCCAGTAAAGCATCTAGACTTGTAAGTGACATCGAGTACTGCCCCTGAGATAAAACATCATTTATTAATGATGATGAGATAATATCTCTCTCGCTCCAGTCTACTCTTTTATTTTTATAGCATCGTATTGTTTTAGGAAGACAGGAATTAAGCCAGTCACATTCATGTTTATTTAGCCAATAGAAACTTGCATAACAACTTTCTTTGACTAACTTTCGTGTTATAGAAACGGATTGATTATGTATAAATCTTAATATTTTCTGCTTATGACGCCGTCTTAAAGAATCTTTTTTACATTTTTTACGCCATGAGCATAAACCGTAACAAGATGAAATTACAGAGGATACAGCTCCTTCCGATAATGAGTTTTTCTCAGCTATGGATGCCAGACTAAACCCCCTTACAGCCATAGACTTGATAAGCAATTCAGTGAATATATTAATTTTTGTGTTTCGCTTAAACGCCCTCAGGTATTTTTTATAAATAAGTGTTTTAATGTAACATCTGCTGCGACTAAATTCCTTCCCAAGGTTGCTAACACTAGTATTATTTTCAACTATATGAAAACTGTATTTCTTATGACTTTTAAAGATTTCTTTCTTTTTATTAGTACGACTTCCTGCATACGTTGGCCAGCAAGTATTTAACAAACAATAACAAAGCAAAAGATGCTTTGTGGGATGCTGACAACATTTGTCTTTGAGTATAGGCTCCCAGTAATGATAATCAGTTAGGGATGTTGGTATAAGTCCCGATGAACCCTCCCCAAATAACTGGCACTTAGCATAAACATGTGCGTAGAATACATTTTTCTTTAAATTTCCATCCAATGATAATAAATTCAACTTTTTAAGTACATCCATGTAATTGGGGTGTGTAATATCTTTTCTTCTGATTATATTTAGGGACTTATAACAAAACTTAGCAAAATCGAAGTCTATCTCATTGCTAAGTTGTTCTGTATACGAAACAGGAGGCATCAGTCCAATACGTATGTGCGGTGAAGAAGGGACATGGATGCTTTCAAGCGCTACCGGATGCCGATGGCAGGTTGTAACCCCATGAAGCTGATGCGCCAGATGCCAATAAGTAACACCATAATGAAAAGTATCTTCACGAGCGCAAACCGGGCAAAACTTCAATAGTGTGCGCTGCCCTAGTGAAAAATTACTAAGGCGGCACAATCGATTAAGCCTGGCAGGGGTCGTGTTGAAATCCATAATTTCATTACGACTGATTGGTAGTGCCCAGGCAAAAAGAGGGAGTAAAGTCTGTTCATGCCAGAGCTGATCTGCCCTTTCGGATGTATGAAGAGAAATAGCCTTTAATCCTGAATTGAGAATTGGATGGACGTTCATATCAGGTTTGTTGAAAATGATCGTTAACAGAGAAGATGGGGACATACCGTACACGGTAGTTGTCCGACAAAACCGGCTGAACAAGGATTCATCAGGCAAAACAGGCAACATTCTCATTTCCCACACCTCTCTTTGACCGTTACGAACTGTTACCTCATTACAATTTATTAAGTGGATCTATATTTATAAGCCCGCAACGCTGAAGAGCATCGTAGGTATTTTTCTTTTCAGCTGTTCTGTTGATAACAAGATCGTGGTCAAGAGACAGTATTTTCTCGTCGAAATTGCGCAAAACCTCGTCTATTTTTCCTACGAATTCCTTGTGCTGTGGCCTGTCTATATCCCCAGGGATCAAAGACTTTAGGGACTTCTCTGCCATGATTTTAGCCGAAGCATCACCCTCATTAGATGCAGAGAGCCATTTAGCTTCCTCATCTTCAGTCGCGGCCCCCGGGAGTGGAGTATCCTTATATTCCTCCGTATGACTCACGAGTACCGGTACAGAGGCCGACAAGACTGCGCCAGTGATGATTTCATTGCCGCTACCGATAACCTTTAATTGTGCCCCCCGATAAATCATCTGAGCCAATCCAATATTGCCTTTAGATAAAATGAATAATTTTTCGTTTAACTCATCATTTAATGGAGTTTCAACATTTGTCCATTGTAATGGCCATAAATAATGAATAAACGATTGCCAGTCTTGTGAATCGTATCTAACATTCTTAATTTTCATGTAACCACCAGACTCTGCCCGCCTGGCAATTCTCATTTTCTTTGTCAGCGTCTCGTCAAAAGGATGATTTCCACAAAAAACCATAGATACCCCCATGGAATCTACAATTTCATGTAAAAAATCAATCAACTTACTCTCACCCCCGGTTCTTGAAAATTTAAGCCTCTGCATTTCATCAATAACAAGGATACCCAAAAATGATGATTTAATTCTTTGTGCAATCTGGCGAGCCAGAGCACCATTTCTAATCTCAGGTGTAGTTCGTTCAATACCAATTGCATCATCTAATTTTTGTAAAATCTCTTCACAAAGGTCTCTCACACTTGAATTGTATGGACAATTAATCTTTACCCATACAATTTGCTTACTGAAGCCGGGAAAAACTCCTTTATAGCTGCTGTGTTCTATAATCTGAGGGAAATGATCCATGACTTGCTCAATCATGGTAGTTTTTCCAGAACCACTCATTCCAACTATCGTAATAGTTTCAGCCTGGGATTTAAAATATCCACTTTCTGGCTCAATATCAGGACGCTCATTTCCATAGTAATGAAGATATTGAATTGTTCCGCTTTTTAAAGGATTACGAGCTGCATAGCTTTCCCTAAGTGCCCGTAAGATCATCTTATAAGCCTGGATAAGATTGGTTTGAGGGCAACGGAATTTCTTTATACGTTCGACATACTGCTCTCTAACATTCGCCGGGGCAGTCCAGCGGATTTTTTCGTCAATTTCGGGGAAATAACTCATTTCCAGAAGTACTTCATCTTCCGTAAGCGCTTCAGGAAGTGCTTCAATTAAGGGATTGCCACGATACTCAGGTAACTCCTGTTCTTTATATATCGCTGAAACGCGCCGTATAAGATTCATTATTCTGCGTCCTCAGTCTTCTTCTTACCTTTTAACCATCTTTGTTTCTCCTCCCGGCCAGGCAAAAGCAGAACATTACTGGATGAAGGAAGTAGGGGTTCAGATCTTCCATTAGCAACATGAGTTCGCCCTAATGAATCAAGTTCATTTTTCCTGTTCTTTTTAATATCTTTACCATGTACCCGGCGAGATTCGTATATTTCATTTAATCTTTCGTTACCTTTCCTGTTAAATTCATCTTTATTATTGATATTGCTGAGCGAATCCAGAGTAAATAAATTAATTTCTTTTTGAGTATCTACCCAATCAGCCATTACATCTGTATCAAGATGAGCTTTCCCTTTAAATACATCTCTTTTCTTAAGTAGGTAATGT